>JBAYVN010000001.1:0-113192 GCA_041674525.1 Dehalococcoidia bacterium
GAGGACCAACTCGAGGAGATCGTGAACGACACCGTCGCGCGCGGCGGGAACGTGGTCATCCCCTCGTTCGCCGTGGAGCGCACGCAGGAAGTGCTCCTCCACCTCCGGCGGCTGACGGAGGCGGGGCGCATCCCGCCGCTGGTCACGTTCCTCGACAGCCCCATGGGCACAGCGGTCACGCGGCTCTTCCGGCGATACGCGGCACTGCTGGATCCGGACGTCGCGGCGGGCTTCGGCCGCCACCGGTCGCCGTTCGAGTACCCGACGCTCCACATCGTGGACACGCCGGACGCGTCGAAGGCGATCAACGGGGTGCGGGGGTCGGTGATCATCATCGCGGGGGCGGGGATGTGCAACGGGGGGCGCGTGGTGCATCACCTCGCGCACAACCTCGGGCGCCCCGAGAGCACCGTGGCGATGGTCGGCTACCAGGCCACGGGGACGCTGGGCCGCGACCTGCTGGACGGCCACGACGTGGTCTATCTCTTCGGCGAGCCGCACCCGGTGCGTGCTCGCATCGCGGAGGTGGCCGCGCTCTCCGCCCACGCCGACCGCGACGAGCTCTGTGCCTGGCTGGAGCGCCTGCCCAACCGGCCCGAGCGCGTGCTGCTGGTGCACGGCGAGGAGAACGCCTCGCGGGCGTTGCGCGACCACCTCGCCGCACGGACCGGCTGGGACGTCTCGGTGCCGGCATACGGCGACGTGATCGCGCTCGGCGAGTGATTCGTGGTCTCCGGCGGCGGCGCGCTCGCGTACGGAGGGGCCGCGTTCGCGGCAGGCAACCAGCGGCAGGATGACGGATGATGTCCGAGGAACCACGGGAGCGAGTGCCGGAGGTCAGGTGCTGACAGGGTGGTTGACCGCCGCCAGGGAGCTGCTGAGCGAGCACATGCTCCTCGCCGTCGCCATCGTGATCTTCGTCGAGGAGCTCGGCATCCCGTTGCTGGTCCCCGGCGACATCCTCATGATCCTCGCGGGAATCGAGGTCGCGCGCGGCCACGCATCGCTGCCGCAGGTGCTGCTGATCGAGGAGGCCGCGACGGTTGCGGGGGCGACGTTGCTGTTCCTGCTGTCGCGCCGCATCGGACGCCCCGCGCTCATGCGTTTCGGGCGGTACGTGGGCATGGACCACCAGCGCGTCGAGGTGGCGGAGGAGCGCCTGCGGCACTACCAGTTCCGGGCGGTGGTGGTCGGACGGCTCGTGCCCGGGTTGCGGGTCGTGATCGTGATCGCGGCGGGGCTCGCGGGCCTGGACTCCCGACGGTTCGTGCCCGCGCTGGCGCTGGGCGCGTTCGTGTACCTGCTCGGCAACACGCTGCTGGGGATGTACGCGGGCGAAGCGGCGATCGAGTTCATCGATCGCCTCGCGATCCCCGTGTCCGCCGGGATCTCGATCGTCGCGCTCGGCTTCCTCGCGCTGGGCCTGCGCGCGGCGAGCCGTTCGAAGCGGCTGGCCCCGCCGATCGCCTCCACGGAGTTCAGCGGGCTGGTCGCGGGGCTCGTCGCCGCCATCGCGGCACTGCTCGCGTCGACGGTGGTGCGTGGCTTCCTGCTGGTGGGGGCGCGGCTGCTGCAGAGCACGCCCGCGGCCCCGGTGAACACCGGGCGGCTGATCGGGCTGCTGCTCAACTGGCCCGGCTTCCTCGTCTTCGCGCTGATCATCGCCGTCGCGGTCCCGGTGCTCGGGCTGCGGGACCGCCCGCTCCCGGTGCGGCTGGTGGTCACGGTGGTCGTGCCGTTCCTGCTGACGATGCTCTTCGTAAACCCGACGCTGGCAGGGCGCGCCCTCGGGTGGGGCACCGGTGCGCACCTCACGTCCGCGGCGATCGCCCTGGCCCGATGGGGCACCTTCGCCGCCACCCTGGAGTACCTCCACCGCCTGATGTTCGAGGATCGCCGCGAGCGCGCATAATCGGCACGCACGATCCGCACACGATCGAGGCGAGCGATGACGACACCCGCGATGCCGGACGGAGCAGCGATCGAAGCACGGACGCAGGTCCTCGGGCGTGCGCTCATCGATCGCGCGGCGCAGTACCGCCCGGCGGCGGGCGAGCGCATCGAGGACTGGCTGCTCACCCACGCCGTCGCCGACGATCGCTTCCGCAGCCGCCTGCTCCGGTACATGGACGTGCTCGCCTCGCTGGACTACGACGCCGGTGGGGCCGAGGCCAAGCGCCTGGCGCGCGAGTACTTCGCCGGGGACTTCCCGGCGCTGCCTCGCCCGCTGCGCTGGCTGCTCCGCGTCGCACGCGACGAGCACCTGCCCGCGCCAGTGGTGGGCGAGGCGGCGCACCGATCGGCGTCGCTCTTCGCGAGCCGCTTCATCACGCCCCCGGGCGACGAGACCATCCGCGCGACCCTGGCCTACCTGGAGGCCCACGACCGCGCTCCCTCGTTCGATCTCCTCGGCGAGGCCGTGCTCTCCGAGCACGAGGCCGCCGCATACACGGAGCGGTACCTGGCGCTGATCGCGCGGCTCGCGCCGCACCCGGCGGCGCGCCGGCGCACGCCCGGGGGGCTCGCCACGCTGCAACTGTCGCTCAAGCTCTCGTCCCTGACGCACCGCTTCACGCCGGTGGACCCGGAGGGCTCTGCGGCTCGGGTGAGCCCGGCGCTGGAGACGATCGCGCGGGCGGCGCGCGATGCCGGCATCGGCCTGACGGTCGACATGGAGCAGTACGAGCTGCGCGACCTGGCGTGGGAGACATTCCGGCAGGTGTTCGCTCGCGGGGGACCGCTGGGCGACTGGGGCGATGCCGGGATCGTGGTGCAGGGCTACCTGCGCGATGCCGAGGCGCAGGCGGAGGCGCTGGTGCGGTTCGCCGGCGAGCGCGGGACGCCCGTCCACGTGCGGCTGGTGAAGGGCGCGTACTGGGACTACGAGCGCATGATCGCCTCGGCGAACCGCTGGCCGCCGCCGGTGCATACCGCGAAGGCCGACACCGACGCGCAGTTCGAGCGGCTGCTCGGCACGCTCACCACCGCGTACCCCGACGTCCGCCTCGCGGTCGCGAGCCACAACCTGCGGTCGCACGCCGTGGCCGAGGCGATCGCGGAGAGCGCGGGGCTGCCCGCGGGCGGCGTGGAGCACCAGACGCTCTTCCGCACTGCCGAGGGCACAAGCCGCGCGCTGGCCGCCATGGGCTGGCCCACGCGCGACTACGTCCCGGTGGGGGAGCTGCTGCCGGGCATGGCGTACCTCGTGCGGCGCGTGCTGGAGAACTCGTCACAGGCGGGGTTCCTGCTGCAGAGCCGCAGCGGCGCATCGCCGGAGACCCTGCTCCGGCCGCCGCGCGCCATCGACGATCCAGCCGCCGTGGCGCCGGAATCCGCGCCGTTCGCGCGTACACCCTCCGCCCGCTGGTTCGACCCGGCGTTCCGCGCCGCCTTCGAGGACGCGCTCACCGGCACGCGAGCCGCGTGGGGCGCGTCCTTCCCGCTGGTCGTGGGCGGGCAATCGGTGGCGGGCGCCGCCGTCGACATCCACAGCCCGTCCGAGCCCGGCGGCCCGCCCGTGGGGACCGCAACGTTCGCGGACGCCGCCACTGCCCTGCGCGCCGCGGCCGTCGCGCGCGCCGCGGCTCCCGCGTGGGCCGCAACGCCGGTGTCCCGGCGCGCCGAAATCCTGCACCGGGCTGCCGATCTGCTCGAGGAGCGCGGCCACACGTTCGCCGCGTGGATCGTGCACGAGGGCGGACGCGATCGCGCGGACGCGTGGGGCGAGGTGGAGGAGGCCGCGGACTTCCTGCGCTGTTACGCGGTGGAAGCGGAGCGGCTCTTCGCCCTCGGCGGCGCGCGCCTCGCGCCGCGCGGGGTGGTGGCCGTCATCCCGCCGTGGAACTTCTCGCTGTCGATCCCCTGCGGCATGACGGCGGCTGCGCTGGCGTGCGGCAACACGGTGGTGCTGAAGCCGGCGAAGCAGACGCCGCTGATCGCGCACCGGCTGATCGCACTGCTGCACGAGGCGGGCGTGCCCCTCGATGCGGCGATCGCGCTGCCGGGCGCCGGTGACGTGGCGGGGCAGGCGCTGGTGGACGGCGAAGACGTCGCGATGATCGCGTTCACCGGATCGCGCGCCGTCGGCACCCGGCTGCACGAGGCTGTGTCGCGCGTGCCGCCGCGCGATGGCGTGGTCAAGGCGCTGGTCGCGGAGATGGGCGGGAAGAACCCCGTGCTGGTCTTCGCCGACGCCGATCTGGACGAGGCGGTCGCGGGGATCATCCGCTCCGCCTTCGGTCATGCGAACCAGAAGTGCTCGGCCGCGTCGCGCATCCTCGTCGCCGCGCCGGTGTACGAGCGGCTGCGCGAGCGCCTGGTGGAGGCGGCGCGATCGCTGATCCGCGGTCGCGCGGACGAGGCGGCCACGGAGCTGAACCCGGTGATCGACGCCGAGGCGCTGGAGCGACTGCGCACCGCCGCCGCGACCGCGCGCGCCGAGTGCACCGTGCTGCTCGATGCGTTCGATCCGCCGCCGAGGACGCTGCAACCCGGCCCCCTGATCGTCGAGCTCCCGGCGGCACGCGCGCTCACCGCCCGCACCGCGACCGAGGAGCTCTTCGGACCCATCCTCGTGCTGATCCCGTTCCATGACGAGGGCGACGCGTACCGCATCGCGAACGGCACAGGGTACGCGCTGACGTCCGGGGTGTTCTCGCGCAGTCCGCTGAACGTGGAGCGCGCCGCGCGCGCGATCGAGGCGGGGCACGTCTACGTGAACCGCGCCACCACGGGCGCACGCGTGGGCATCGAGCCGTTCGGAGGGATGTACCTCTCGGGCACCGGCCCGAAGGCCGGGCACGGCGACTACCTGTGGGCGTTCACGCGTCGCCTGGACGTCCCCGCCGGCGCCGCCGTCGAGGCGGACATGGAAGCAGCGGAGGGTGCGCCGCCGGGCGCGGTCCTCGCGGAGGCGGCAGCGGGCCTCGCCCGCTGGGACGCACCGCTCGAGGAGCGCATCGCCACCATTGAGCGCGCGGTGGTGCTCCTCGGGCAGCGCAACGATGATCGTGCGATCCCGTTGTTTGCCGTGGCGCAGGCCGCGCGCCGCGAGCTGGTCCCCCATCCCACGCTGCCGGTCGCCGGGCAGCACACGGAGATGCGCTACGACGTCCCGCGTGGCCTGGGCGTGGTACATGCCCGCGGCCAGCAGGCCGCGTGGTGGCTCGGCGCGACGCTGGCGGCAGGGAACGCCGCGCTGGTCGTGGCCTCGCCGGATCTCGCGGCGGTCGCCGCCGCGCTCGTGGAGGCGGGCGCGCCGTCGCACGTCCTGAGGGCCGCCGGCGGCGGCTCGACGGCGGTGCTGGAGGCGGCCGCGCTGCCGGGGATCACCTTCGCCGCGACCGATGCGGGCCCCGCGACCGAGCGCCGCCTGTACGGCGTGCTCGGTCCCACGAGGCCGTCCGAACGATCGCTGCGCGCACTCATCTCAACCCTCGACGGGCCGCAGCCGGGAGAGCCGGGCTTCGTGCGGCGCTTCTCGTGGTCGAAGGTCGTGGCCATACGCACCCTGCGCCACGGCGCCGAGTTGGGGCTCGAGGCGAGCGCTCCGGCCGAGGGATAGACCGGGCCGCTCTACTCTGCACGCCCCTTGTGAAGTTCGTGCCCGCGCCGGGCCTCCAGGCGCCCGAGCGCGCGCCCGCGCGTGGGATCGGGATCAGGCACGATGCCGTACGCCTCGCGCCCCTCGTGGCCTCCCGGCAGGTACTCCGTGATGGGCAGCCCCTCCTGGTTCACGAAGAGCATGCAGTGACAGTACTTGTACCGCTGCATCTCGTCGCAGGCGCAGATCCACTCGCTGGACCTCGCCTCCTGTGACTTGTCCTCGTAGAAGTTGCACGGGCAGAGCGGGCGGCCGAGCTGATCGATGTGGCGTGCGAGACCGATGACCAGGAACTCGGTGATCTCGGGATGCGGATGCAGTGACGTGCCGCTCTTCTCGGCGAATGCGCGCACGTACCTCCACATTCGTTGCAGGCTCGCGTTCGTCGCCCGCTCGCGATCCGCGTCCGTCGGTTCGTCGAGGGGCATGTGCGTCCTTCCCGATGCGGTCCACTCACATGAGCGTTGCGACACCTGCTACCGGAGACCAAGCCCTCCGCGCCACGCCTCAGCGCCCCCGACGGCGCTCCCGGCTCGCGTAGGAGCGCAGCGCGCGCAGGAAGTCGATGCGCCGGAACTCCGGCCAGAAGACGTCGCAGAAGTAGTACTCGCTGTACGCGCTCTGCCACAGCAGGAACCCGGACAGCCGCAGCTCGCCCGAGGTGCGGATGATGAGATCCGGGTCGGGGATGTCCGGCGCGTAGAGGTAGCGACTGATCTCATCGGGCTCGAGGTTGCTGACGATGCCTTCGAGCGAGTCGCCGCCGCGAATGCGGTCGGCGATCATGCGGCGCACCGCGTCAGTGATCTCCTCGCGGCCGCCGTAGCCGATCGCCACCAGCAGCTCGCTGGGCCCCTTGTCCGCCGTGGCCTCCTCGACCCGCTCGATCGCCGCGCGCGTTGAGTCCGGCAGCAGCTCGCGGCGGCCGACGACGCGTACGCGCCGTTGCCGCGTGCGGTCGGGGTTTCGGCTAAACGACTCCACCTTCTGCTCGATGAGCCCGAAGATCGCGGCGAGCTCTTCTGGCTGGCGGTTGAGGTTGTCCGTGGAGAGCGCCCACAGCGTGACGATCGGCACGCCGAGGTCATCGCACCAGCCCACGAGCTCCTCGACCTTGTCGGCGCCACGCACGTGACCGTCGGTCAGCTGCGCGTAGCCCATGCGGCGCGCGTACCGGCGATTGCCGTCCAGGATCACGCCGACGTGGCGCGGCAGGGGGCCGGAACGGATGCGGCGCTCCAGCTGGCGCTCGTAGACGCCGTACAGGAGTTCTCGTATCAACCGGAGCCTCCTCACCCGCCGTCCGCCTTCAGGGTAACGCCGCCGGGGCTCTGGGCGTTCCCGGCGCGGTTTGTGCGGGCCGGGCGCGGGACGCCGCCGTTGCCTATACTCCCCACGCTCCAGGAGAGCGCACGAGGGAGAACGCCATGGCGGGGAAGATTCGCATCGGGATCGTGGGGGCCACGGTGACCCCGGGCGGCAGCGGCTGGGGTGCGAACGCCCACGTCCCGGCGCTCCGTGCGCTGCCGGACTACGAACTGAAGGCCGTCTGCACGGCGCACGAGGACACCGCGCGCGCGTCCGCGGCGGCGTTCGGCGCGGAGCTCGCCTTCCACAACATCGACGACATGGCGGCGCACCCGGACGTGGACCTGGTGGTGGTGTGCGTGCGCGTGCCGTGGCACCGCGAGCTGGTGATGGCGGGCCTGCGCGCGGGGAAGCCCGTGTTCTGCGAGTGGCCGCTGGGCGCCAACCTCGCCGAGGCCGAGGAGATGGCGAACTACGCCCGCGAGCGCGGCGTGCGCACGATCGTCGGCCTGCAGGGGCGCAGTGACCCCGCGGTGCGCTACGCGCGGGACGTGGTAGCGCAGGGACAGATCGGCGAGGTGCTCGCGGCGAATCTCAGTATCATCGGCGGGGCGGCGCTGGAGCGCGGGGCCGGGCGGCTGTGGCAGCGCGACCGCGCGAACGGCGCGAACACGCTGACGATCGCCGGTGGCCACGGCATCGACGCGATGTGCACCGTCCTCGGCGAGTTCGCCGAGCTCTCGGCCCGCGCCGTCACGCGCATCAAGACGTGGCGTGACACCGACAACAACATCGACGTGCCGGTGGACTCGCCGGATGCCGTGAGCATCGCCGGACGCCTGGAGAGCGGCGCCGAGGTGTCGGTCCAGGTCGCCGCGGTGCCCGTGGGCGCCAGCGGCACGCGCCTCGAGGTGTACGGGCGCGAGGGGGTGCTGATCCTGCAGAGCGGCGGCGCGCTGTCGACGGGGCCGAACCGCCTGTACCTCGGCCGGGGCAAGGAGGCGGTCGCCGAGGTCCAGCCCCCCGCCGAGTACGTCGTCACGCCGGAGGGGACCCCGGCCGGGGCGCCGCGCAACGTGGCCCAGGGCTACGCGCGCCTCGCGGATGCGTTCACCTCGAGCGGAGCGTTCGAGCCCGACTTCGACCTTGCGGTGACGCGCCACCGCCTGATCGACGCGGTGGAGCGGTCATCGGCGGAAGGGCGATCGATCACCCTCGGACGCTAGTACCCGACCCGGCTCATGCGATCGACGAAGAGCGGGGCGCCTGAGGCGCCCCGCTTCCTGTGTCTTGAGGCGCCCGCCGTCCCGGCTGCCCGGCGATTTCCGGACGCCTACCGCGCCGTTGGAGAAGTTCCGGCAGTTCTTTCACTTGTTGCAGTGGAATTATGTGTGCTATACGTCGGCCGACGGGGGTCGCACGCACGTGGAGCCCGCAACGCACATCGAGGGAGACGGCACATGCCCACCAGCCCGCACGCTCGCGAAGTCAGGATGCTCCTGCGATCGGCCCTCGTGCTGTTCACGTTCACCGTGGTGGTCGGGATCCTGAACGGCACCGACCTGGTCGATTTCGACCGCAAGACCCTGCTCACCCACGTCCACGCCGGGACGCTGGGGTGGATCACGATGAGCGTCCTCGCCGCGACGTTCTGGCTCTTCGCCCTCGGGGACCGGCCGGCCGAGGGTCGCTCGTACGTCTCCATGCTCGCGATCGCCGCTCCGGCGAGCATCACCGCGTACGCCCTCGCCTTCCTGACCACCACCGGCGTGCTCCGGCCGATCCTCGGCGGCCTCGTGCTGCTCACGATCGCGGCCGTCTTCGTCTGGGTCCTCCGGCAGCTCCCCGGGCGCACGCTGAGCGTGCCGCACGTGGCGGTGCTCGCAGCGATCATGATGTCGGTCATCGGGGCGGTGCTGGGCGTGCTCCTCGGCCTCCGGCTCGCGAATGGCGCCAACGTCGTGCCCGCCACCGCCGCCGAGGCGCACCCCGCGGCGATGGTGGTCGGCTTCCTCGTCCCGGTCGGGATGGCGTTCATCGAGTGGGTGCTCGACCCGATGTCGGTCACCCGGCGCGCCGGGATCGCCGGGTGGTTGCAGGTCGGCCTGCCGTTCCTCGGCGGGCTGATCGCGATGATCGGGCTGCTGCTCCAGGTCACCGCGCTCGTCAGCCTCGGCATCCCGTTCGAGGTGATCGGCCTGGCGATCCTGATCGTGCGGCTGCGCGGCCCGCTGGCCGCCGCCGCGGGACGCCTGGCCGACGCCGGACCGGCACGCCACGGCGCGATGGCGCTGGTCTTCCTGATCGTCAACATCTCGCTGCTGGTGTACCTGGTCGTGAACTACTTCTCCCAGGAGCTCGCCCCGCCCTTGAACGTGCTGCTGGCGCTGGACCACTCGATCTTCATCGGCGTGATGACGAACAGCATCCTCGCGGTGATCACCACGTTCCGGCGCCCGGTGTCCGCGGTCGTCAGCCACGTGGTGTTCGCCGGGCTGAACCTCGGGCTCATCGGGTTCCTCGCGGGCCTCTTGCTGGATTCACCGCTGACGAAGGAGATCGCCACGCCGGTGCTCGGCATCGCGATCCTCGTCGCCATCGTCACCCACGTGATGGCGCTCGGCGAGGCGAGCGAGGTGCCCGCGGGAGCGCCCGCGCGTTAGCCGCCACGCGCCTCGCGCATCTCGCGAACGGCATCAAGGCGCGCGAGCAGGATCGAGCGCGCGCTGACGCCGAGCAGGGCGAGGATCGCCACGGACTGGAGCAGCCCCGCCCAGCGGCGGGCCTCGCCGCTCGCCGCCATGTCGGCAGCGATGCGCAGCACGAGGCCCGCGTCGAGCAATGCGAGCGGCGCGTACAGCAGCGCCGAGTAGCGGAACCCGAACCCTCCCACCGAGGGGGCGATGATCGGCTCGTGCGCGATGATCGATCCGAAGACGACGCCGATGAAGAACGCGTGCAGCACGGCGTCGTAGGCGAACCCCGCCGGAGGCATCCCCCACGCGAGGAGCAGCGCCCCCGAGACGGCGAGCCACGCGTACGCGGAGAGCAGACCGACGGCGATGAACCTCGTCACTCCGGTGGAGCGCACGGTGCGCCGCGCGCCGTCGCGGAGCAGCAGCCACACCGCAGCGACGACGAGGCCCGCGCCGAGCAGGCGAGCCCCTGCCTGCGCGTCCGCGAGCCCGACGGCCGGCCCCAGCACGACCAGCGCGATGCTGGCCACGCCCGAGAGCCGCGCGATGCCCTCGACGCGCTGGAAGCGCAGCAACTCGAGGCGCTCCGCGCCGATGGTGAGCGCGAGGAACGCGATCCACCACGGCACAACGCGCGGCAGGCCGGCGGCGGTCCACCATGCGATCGCCGCGACCACCAGGCAGCACGATCCGGCGAGCATGATCGCCGCCGGCAGGGCGCGGTGCCGGATGAGCAACGTGGCCATGTTCACGGCGTAGGCGACCGCGGCGGCGGCGGCGAGGGCGGGCGGCCACGCCGCCGGGGCGCCGAGAACGAGCGACAGGCCGCACAGCGCGCTCATCGCGGGCGCGGCGAACGCGGGGACGCTGCGGATGGCAACGGCGCGCTCCGCCGCGATCACGGTGCCGGCGAAGCCGACCACCATCAGCGCGCCGTGCCGCATCATCAGGTCGCCGTCCGCGGCCGGCAGCGCCCAGCCGATGCGCGCGAGCCCGGCCCACACGCCGGCGAGCAGCGAGACGATCGCCGCCGCCATCAGGGGCGCGACGCGGCGCTGGGCCCGGGCCGTGTCGGCCAGCACCGAGGAGCGTGGCGACGTCATCTCACGCTCCCGGTACCGCGAGATCGCGGGCTACGACGCCCCGGCGGGACGCGGAAGCATCTTCAGGGCTTCCTCCACCAGCTCGTTCGGGTATTCGTAGTCCTCGAGCTCGCCGTTGAAGTACTGCTCGTACGCGCCGAGGTCCAGGAAGCCGTGGCCCGAAAGGTTGAAGAGGATGACCCGCGGCTCACCCTTCACCTTCGCGTCCAGCGCCTCGTCGATCGCGGAGCGGATCGCGTGCGACGACTCCGGGGCGGGGACGATGCCCTCCGTGCGGGCGAACTGCACGGCCGCCTCGAAGACGGCGGTCTGCGGGTGCGCGACCGCCTGGATGTGCCCCTCGCGGTGGAGCTGGCTGATCAGCGGCGCCATGCCGTGGTAGCGCAGTCCACCGGCGTGGATCGCGGGCGGCATGAACGAGTGGCCCAGGGTGTCCATCTTCACCAGCGGCGTCAGCCCCACTGAGTCGCCGAAGTCGTACGCGTAGATGCCCTTCGTCAGCGTGGGGCACGCGGCCGGCTCCGCGGCGAGGAACCGCATCTTCGATCCGCCCGTGAGCCGTGCGCGCATGAACGGGAAGGCGAGGCCGGCGAAGTTCGATCCGCCGCCGACGCAGCCGATGACCACGTCCGGCTCCTCGCCGGCCATCTCCATCTGCAGCATGGCCTCCTGGCCGATCACCGTCTGGTGCAGCAGCACGTGGCTGAGCACGGAGCCCAGCGAGTACTTCGTGTCCTCGCGCGTCGCCGCGTCCTCGACCGCTTCGCTGATCGCGATGCCGAGCGATCCGCGCGAGGTTTCGTCGGCAGCCAGCACGGTGCGCCCGGCGTTGGTGTCGCGGCTGGGGCTGGGGACGATCTCGGCGCCGTACAGGTGCATCAGGGCCTTGCGGTACGGCTTCTGCTCGTACGACACTCTCACCATGTAGACCTTGAGATCGATGTCGAACATGCGGCAGGCGAAGGCGAGCGCGGATCCCCACTGGCCCGCGCCGGTCTCCGTGGTGATGCGCTTCACACCCTGCTCTTTGTTGTAGTACGCCTGCGCGACGGCGGTGTTGATCTTGTGCGAGCCGATGGGCGAGGCGCCCTCGTACTTGTAGTAGATGTGCGCGGGCGTCCCCAGCGCGCGCTCCAGGCGGTGCGCGCGGATCAGCGGGGTGGAGCGGTACGTGCGGTACACGTCCTGCACCGGCTTCGGGATGTCGATCCAGCGCTCGGCGGAAACCTCCTGCGCGATCACCGCCATCGGGAACAGCGGCGCCAGGTCATCGGGGCCGATGGGCTGGCCCGTGCCGGGGTGCAGCGGCGGCGACGGGGGGTTCTGCAGGTCGGCGGCGATGTTGTACCACCGCGTGGGGACCTGTGACTCCTCGAGTATGTACTGGTTTCGGTCGCTCATCGCGCGCCTCCCTGGTCGGTGCGTTCTCTGGCCTCGGCATCCAACGTGCAGAGTGGATCGTCGCCGAGGTATGAGCCAGTGACCCCGTAGGCGCGCGCGCGGGAGCCGCCGCAGAGCTCAGCATACCGGCAGCGGCCGCACTGGCCGCTCAGCGCGGAGGGGTCGCGGAGGCTCTTGAACAGTGGCGAATCCCGGTAGATCTCCTTGAGGGAGCGATTCCGGACGTTCCCGGCGGAAATCTGCAGGAAGCCCGAGGGGCACACGTTCCCCAGGTGGTCGATGAACGCGAAGCCCTTGCCGTCGTTCACGCCGCGCGTTTCGACACCGGACGGGGCTTCCCGGATCTGGTACCCCGCGCCGGTGAGGCGCATCTCGCCGCCCCGACGGTCCACGGCCATCATCATCGTGCGGCGGAACTGCGGCGCGGCGGTGGTGCGCACGGTGAACGGCGCGGTCCGGCCCAGCTCCACCAGCCAGCGCCACGACTCCTCCGCCTCCTCGGGCGTGATCATCTGCTCCAGGCGCGCGCGGCCCGTGGGCACGAGGTAGAAGACGTTCCAGACCCGGATGCCCTTTGAGGCCATCAGCTCGGCCATCGCGGGGAGCTGGTGGACGTTGTGGCGGGCGACCGTGCTCCCGACCTGCACGCCCACGCCCAGGTCACGCAGGATGTCCAGCGTGCTCATCACGCGGGCGAAGGTGCCCTCCACGCCGCGGAAGGTGTCGTGCGTGGCGGCGTCCGCGCCGTCCACGCTGACGTGCACCATCTGGATGCCCAGGTCCCGCAGGCGCTCGAGGCGGGCGCGCGTCGCCAGCGCCGTGGTGGTGGGCGAGACCGAGACGCGGAGCCCGCGGTCCACGGCACGCTCGACGATCGAGTAGAGGTCACGGCGCATGAGCGGGTCGCCGCCGGTGAGCACCAGCACCGGCGGGTTGAGCTCGGCGATGTCGTCGATCAGGCGGAAGGCCTCGGCGGTGGTGAGCTCCCAGGGGTGCGCGCGCGGCTGAGCCTCCGCGCGGCAGTGCACGCAGGCGAGGGCGCAGGCGCGGGTGATCTCCCACGCGACGGTGAACGGGCGCTCGTTGAAGTCGACGCTCATCAGCTCGGGCTTGGGGCGGTCCCCCGTGGCCGGATGTGTGGCCGGATGCGCGCCCGGCGTGCGATCAACGGCGACCATCGGCGACTCCATTCACCGCGGCGAGGCCATGCGCGACCTCGTCGTCTGTCAGGTAGCACAGCGGGTCCATGCCCCACAGCTCGCCGCTGGTGGCCTCCGCGCGCGACCGGAAGTTCCCGTTGCAGACGTCCAGGAACGCGCATTGCTGGCAGCGCTCAGGCAGCAGCGAGGTGCGGTCGCGGAGCTGTCGCACCAGCTCCGGCGGGTCGTCGCGGTAGATGCTGCTGAACTTGCGCTCACGGATGTTGCCCAGCGTGCGCCAGCGCCAGAACTGGTCGGCGTAGACATCGCCGTTCGGGGCGATGCAGGCGATCGCCTGTCCGGACTGGTTGCCGCCATTCCACGCGAGCATCTGGTGGACGCTGGCGCCGCGCTCCGGGTTGGTGCGGGCGAGGTAGAGCGAGAGGAAGGCGGCGTCCGCGTGGTTGTCGGCAGTCAGCACGTCCATGTGGAAGCCGGTGGCGCTCAGCTCGCGCGTCCGCGTGAAGATCAGCTCGACGGCCGCCCGGCTCTCCTCGGAGGACGGGGCGAAGTCGTGCAGCTTCGCGCCGCGGCCGGTGGGCGCCAGGTGGTAGACGCAGAGGCGGTGCACGTCGCGTTCCACCATCAGGTCGAACAGCCACGGCAGGTCGGCGATGTTGGCGCGCGTCAGCGTGTAGCGCAGCCCGACGTTGAGGTTCACCCGCTGGCAGCTGGCGATCGCAGACATGGAGGCGTTGAACGCCCCACGCATGCCCCGGAACTTGTCGTGCGTGGCCGGACGCCCGTCGATGGAGATGCCGACGTACGAGACCCCGACGTCCTTCAGGCGTGCGGCGATCTCATCCGTGATCAGGGTGCCGTTGGTGGAGAGCACCACGCGCATCCCGCGCTCGCGGGCGTGGGCCGCCACCTCGAACAGGTCGTGCCGGCGCAGGGGCTCGCCACCGGAGATCAGGAGTACCGGCGATCCGAGGTCGGCGAGGTCATCGACCATCGCGAACGCCTCCTCGGTGGTCAGCTCGTCGGGGTATCGCTCGTCGAACGAGTCGGTATAGCAGTGGGCGCAGTGCAAATTGCACGTTCGGGTGGAGGTCCACACCACCACCGGCCGCTTGTCTGCCGAGTAGTGAAGGAGATTCGCCGGGAGGCGCCCACTGTGGCGCCCGTAGCGAAGTGCATCGCCCTCGGTGGCCTCGCCGGTGAGCAGTTGGGATACGCCGAGCATCGTGCCTCCGGGTGCATATGGGACGTTTGAACCTGTCGTGCGACCGTACACCGGGAATTGCGGAGGGCACTCGGGACTTTGGTCACGCTTCGATCGGGCCTCAAACGTGGGGGCGCAGGTTGTGGCAGAATCCCCGCACTATGGACGTACAGGACGACCGCGGAATCTCATCACTTCTCATCGGCACTGAGCGCAAGCTTTGCGGTGGATTCGGATTCACCGAGGGCCCCGTCTGGGTGCCGTCGGACCGCGCCCTGCTGTTCAGCGACATCCCCAGCAGCCGGACCCACCGCTGGCGCCCGGACCAGTCCGAGGCCGAGGTCTACCGCGAGCCGAGCGGGTGGGCGAACGGGCTGACGCTGGACGGGGACGGGAACGTGATCGCCTGCGAGCACGGCGGCCGCCGCGTGGCACGTATCCCCTACGACTCGCCCTCCACCGCCGAGACGCTGGCGAACCACTGGGGCGAGCGTGCGCTCAACAGCCCGAACGACGTGGTGATGCATTCCTCCCGGGCGATCTTCTTCACCGACCCGGGCTACGGCGCGGACACCGGCCGCGAACCCCCGCTGGGGGCACGGGGGCAGAAGCAGGAGCTGGATTTCCAGGGCGTCTACCGCATCGACCCGGACGGGTCGCTGCACCTGCTGGCGCCCTCCGACTTCACGCAGCCCAACGGCCTGTGCTTCACGCCGGACGAGTCTGCCCTCTACATCAACGATTCCGCGGAGCGGGTGATCTGGCGCTACGCCATGAACGAGGACCTCTCGCTCGGCGCCCGCTCGCTGTTCGTGGACCAGCGCGGTGACCCGCGTCGAGGAAACCCGGACGGGATGAAGGTGGACACGGACGGCCGCCTCTGGACCACCGGCGCCGGCGGCATCTCCGTGCACACGGCTGACGGCGATTACCTCGGGGCGTTCGAGATGGAGGAGCACGCGGCCAACCTCACCTTCGGCGGCGAGGGCTTCGCGACGCTCTTCATGACGGCGGCGACGAGCGTCTACGCGATCCAGACGGCGGTGCGCGGGATCGCGCCCGGCTCGCGGTAGCATTGCCGCCCCGCCGTCCCGCGCGAGGGCGCGTTACTCGTGCGTGACGCCTTGTGCGCGAGATCGGGCGATCCTACGCTTCCCGGCAACGGGTGCGCCGCATCCGGGGAGCGCCACGCGAGGCACCGGACCCGAGAGAGGACCGCGATGGCACGCTCATACAAGGGCGCCGAGATCATGGTCGACTACCTGATCAAGGAGGAAGTCCCGTACCTCTTCGGCGTCGGCGGGCACGGCAATATCGGCTTCCTGGACGCCGTGCGCGACGCAGGCGACGCGATCGCAACGATCTCCGTGCACCACGAGCAGGCCGCGGGGTACATGGCCGACGCGTACTACAAGGTGAAGCACCAGCCGGTGGTGACGTTCACCTCCTCGGGGCCCGGGTCGTGCAACCTCCCGGTCGCGCTCGCGGGGGCGATGATGGACTCCTCGGCGTTCCTCGCGATCACGGGGAACGTGCCGACGACGCAGTTCAACCGCATGCCGTTCCAGGAGACAGGGCGTTACTTCCAGGGCGACTTCCCGTCCGTGATCCGCCCGCTGGTCAAGAAGTCCTTCCAGCCGACGCGCGTGGAGATGCTGCCGCTGGCCATGAAGCAGGCGTTCGGCCTGCTGCGCACTGGCCGGCCCGGTCCCGTGAACATCGACGTGCCGCTCAACGTGTTCCAGGAGAGCGCCGAGGTCGACCTCGCCACGCCGGACCCGCCGGTGCACCAGCGCTTCCCCGGCGATCCCGCCGCGCTGGACCGGGCGCTGGAAATGCTGCTGGACGCGCAGCGCCCGGTGATCCTGGTGGGCCAGGGCGGGCTGATCGGCGAGGCGAGCGCGTCGCTGATGGAGCTGCTCTCGTACCTGCGCATCCCGGTGGTGACCAGCCCGAACGGGAAGGGCACCATCGACGAGACGCACGAGCTGGCCTTCGGCGCGATCGGGCGCAACGGCCCGTACGCCGCGAACGAGGCCGCCCGGCAGGCCGACGTGCTGCTGGCGCTCGGCTGCTCCTTCGACGACCGCACCACCAGCGCGTGGATCAACGGCTACACGCTGACCATCCCGCCCACGAAGCTGATCCAGATCGACAACGACCCCCAGGAGATCGGGCGCAACTACCCGGTCACACTGGGGATCCTCGGCGACGCGGGGGCGAGCCTGGACACCCTGGTGCGGCGCGCGGCGGAGCGGCTGGAGACGCCGAAGACGTACACGGAGTGGGTGGGCAAGCTGAACGAGGCCCGCGCGATCTGGGATCGCTACCAGGCGCCGTTCACGGCGTCCGAGCAGGAGCCGCTGCGCCCGGAGCGGCTGGTCACCGGCATGGCGCGCGTGATCCCCGCGCACGCGCTCGTCGCCACGGACGTCGGCGTGCACCACAACTGGATGGTGCAGCTCTGGAAGGCGCGACAGCCGAGGCACCTCCTGCAGTCCTGGGGCTTCGCCTCCATGGGCTTCGCCACCTGCGGGATCCTCGGCGCGAAGCTGGCGGAGCCGGAGAGCCCGGCGATCGCCGTGGTCGGCGATGGGTCGTTCATGATGACGCCGCACATCATCGCCACCGCGGTGGAGTACGCCATTCCCGCCGTGTGGGTCGTGTGGAACAACTACGGCTACTCCTCGATCCGCGACATGCAGATCGGGATGTTCGGCGAGGAACACTCGACGAGCTTCCAGAACCAGGCGACCGGCGAGCTCCTGAGCCCCGACTTCGCGATGATGGCGCGCTCGATGGGGGCGGACGGCGTGCGCATCGACCGCGCGGCCGACCTCGAGGGCGCGCTGGAGACGGCGATCGCCGCCAACCGGCCCTACCTGCTGGACGTGCGCGTGGATCGCGAGATCCGGCCGGTGGGCACGGGGACGTGGGAGCTGCCCCCGATCCCCCACGCCGAGCCCAACTTTCCACGCCTCGCGGGCCTCGCGTAGCGCCCCTCGCCGCGCGCCCCGTCTTACGGCGCGACGGGCAGCCGCACCTCGACCTCGAGGCCGCCCCCGGGGTGATTGCGAGCATCGACGTGCCCGCCGCGGCGGCGCACGAGCGCGAAGACGATGGCGAGGCCGAGCCCGGAGCCGCTGCCCGGCGTGCGCGCCCGATCAACCCGCGTGAAGCGCTCGAACAGCGTGTCCAGCGCGGGCCCGGGCACGCCCGCCCCGTGATCGCGCACGCGGAGCATCGCCCACCCGCCCGCCACGCCGCTCGCCACCTCCAGCGCGGTCCCGGGCGGGGTGTGCGCGATCACGTTCTCGATCAACGCGCGCAGCACGCGGCGGGCATCGAGGTCCGAGCAGCGCGCCGGCGCCGCTTCGAGCTGCGTCACCACGGCGGTGCCGTGCGCATCGAGCAGCGGCTGCATCTGCCGCAGCACCTCGCCGGCCGAGTTCGCGAGGTCGGTGCGCTCGCCGGTCGCCGCCGGCGGCTCGTGGTCGAGGCGCGCGAGCGTCAGCAGGTCGTCGACCAGCGCGGCGGCCTCGGTGGAGGTATCGCGGATCTCCTCGACCGACTCGCGTTGCGCCGGGGGGAGGGACTCGCGCAGGAGGAGCTCGGACGAGGCGCGGATCACCGCGAGCGGTGAGCGCAACTCGTGCGAAGCGTCGCCCACGAAGCGGCGCTGGCGCTCGTACGCGAGGCCGATCGGGCGCAGTGCGCGCCCGGCGAGGAGATAGCCACCGCCCACGGCCATCGCCGTGCCCATCACGCCCAACGCCCCGAGGATCACGAGCAGCGCTGTCAGGTCGCGCTCGTGCGCGGACAGGCTGCGCCCGCCCACGATCGCCCCGGCGGGCGCACCGCGCCGCGTGAGCGGCGCCGCGTACAGGCGGAACGACTCATGATCGTCGTGCACGGTTGCCCACCCGGGCCGGCCGGCGATCGCGGCCTGCACCAGCGCAGGCGGCAGAAAGTGATCGGGCTCGACGCGGTTCGGGTTGGCAGCGAGACGACCGTCCGGGCGCACGATGAGCACGAAGACGTCCGCCGTCTCGCCGTGGTACTCGCGCTCGGCGCTCGATCCTCGATCGTTGAGCTCGATCTCCGTGCTGCGCATCCCATCCACCACGGTGCGCACGCCACGATCGACCTCCGCCTCTAGGCTGCGCCGCATGGTGAGATACGCCGCCCCGCCGAGGACGACCAGCATCACCACGAAGACCCCCGCGTACCACACTGTGAGTCGCAGCCGGGCGCGACGGATCACCGGCGGCGGCTCACGGCGCCTCGTCGAGGCGATAGCCAACGCCGCGCACCGTGGAGATGCGCACGGCGTCGCGCAGCTTTCGGCGCAGGTAGTGCACGTAGAGGTCGACCGCGTTGGACTCCGGCTCGTCCTCGTACCCCCAGACGCGCGAGAGCAGCACCGGGCGCGAGAGCGCGCGCCCGGTATTGCGTATCAGCACCTCCAGCAACCGGTACTCCGTGGGCGAGAGGTCGATGCGGTCCCCGCGCACGCGCACCTCGTGCCTGACGACGTCGAGCTCCAGGTCACCGGCGACGAGCGTCGGCTGCTGCACGGTCGATCGACGCCCGAGGGCGCGGATGCGCGCCGACAGCTCCTCGAACGCGAACGGCTTGACGAGGTAGTCGTCCGCACCGCTGTCCAGGCCGCGCACGCGGTCCTCCAACTCGCCGCGGGCGGTGAGCATCAGCGCCGGGGTGGAGACCTGCCGGTCACGCAACCGGCGCACGACCTCGAAGCCATCGATCCCGGGCATCATGACGTCCAGCACGAGGATGTCGTACGCGGGGTCGAGGCCGCCGACGAGGGCGGCATCGCCGTCGTGGACCGCGTCCACCACGTGCCCGTCGCCCTCGAGCCCGCGCTTCACGATGCGGGCGAGACGCTGATCGTCCTCGGCGACGAGTATTCGCATGCGCGGAGGGTACCGCCGGGATGGTTTGAGCGGGATGTGAGCCCGGTCGCGCGAGCACCGGCGAGAACGGGCGCGATCGCGTGCGGTGGCGGGGATCGCGGAGATGTGAGGATCCACATCCCGCACACAGACACCCCCAACGCCGGGGGCGCACGATCGTTCCAAGGAACGGAGGTCCCCCATGAACAAGTCCGTCGGAGTCACCTACGCCATCGCCGGCGCCGTCGTGGCCGCCTCGCTCGTTGTGGCCACGGGCGCCACGCTCGGGCTCGGGCTCGACCGGGGGCGGACCGCCGTGGAGGCCACGGGGGGCGTCCTCCCGGCCGGCCTCATCACCGGCGCGGCCGCCGCAGACAGGACGAGCCCCGCGACGGTGGTCCCGGCGGCCACGCTGCAGCCCGGCGAGCAGGTGGTCAGCTCGACGGTGGTGGAGACGGCGACCGGCCCCGTGGAGGTCGTGACCGTCGCCCCGGCCAGCGCGCGCAGCCTGAGCCGCGAGCACGAGGATGATGCGGACGACGACGAACACGAGCACGAGGAGCGGGAGCACCGCACCAGCCTCTTCCGCCGGGAGCGCGACTGATGAGCGCCGCGCAGGAACGCAAGACCATGGCGCGCCTGGCCGTGGCGGCGGGCTCCGCTGCGACGCTCGCCGCCGCATGGGTGGGCGTCATCCAGGTGGAGGGCGCACCCCCGGTGGACACCTCCAGCGACACGGCTCAGATCAACGCACCCGCCTTCGCGGCGCAGTCTGTCGCTCCGGTGTCACAGCCACCGGGCGCCCCGGGGACCTCGACACCGGCCCCCGCCGCCGCGGTCGCGTCGGCGAACGCGGGTGTGGCGACACCGGCGGCCGCCGCGGCTCCAGGCACCGCTCCAGTCACCACGCCGGCCGCGGCACCGGTCACGGCCCCGGTGATCGCTCCAGTGGCGGTCCCCGTCGCGACAGCCACCGTCGTTGCCGCGCCCGCCGCCACGCCCATGCCGCGCGTCGTCGTGCGGCGCTCGCGGGCCTCGTGACCCCCCGCGTCTTCCGCGCGATGAACACCGAGTGGTGGATCGGCACGGCCGGCCCCGCGGACCTCGACGCCGCGGAGGAGGCGGTGCACGCGGCGGAGCGGAGGTTCTCGCGCTTCCTGCCGGACTCGGCCGTGTCGCGGCTCAACCGCGATCGCAGATGTCGGGACGCCGCGCTCGCGGGGATCGTGCGGCGGGCGCTCGAGATGCACGCCGCGACGGACGGCGCGTTCGACGTGCGCGTGGGCGCGGCGATGAACGCCGCGGGATACGACCGCAGCTTCGAGCTGCTCGCCAGCGGGGCCACGCGCACCCTGACCTTCGCGCCCCCGCTCGCGGCCCTGCGCATCATGCTCGGCGGTGACCTCGACGATGACGAGGTCCGCCTGGACGGATCGGGGACGATCGACCTCGGCGGCATCGCGAAGGGGTGGACGGTGGACCGCGTGGCCGAGGCGATCGAGCGCGGCGGCTGCCGCGACTACGTGGTGGACGGCGGTGGCGACATCCGCGCCTCGGGCCGCGACGAGCGCGGTGCGCCGTGGGTCGTGGGCGTGGGCGATGGCCTCGCGGTGCGCCTCGCGGACGCGGCCGTGTGCACCTCATCCACGCGTCGCCGCCGTTGGCCCGCGGGCGGCGCGACGGAACTCCGCGGCGCCGACGCCCACCACGTCATCGATCCCGCCACCGGGGCGCCGGCGCGGCACGCGATCGTGGAGTGCGCGGTCGTGGCCCGGGACGCGACGCTCGCCGACGTCCACGCGACGACTCTGATCGCCGATCCGGCGCGGGGACTGGCCGCGCTGAGCACCGCGCGCGCGGAGGCGCTCTTCCTCCGTGACGGCCACTGGGAGATGACCGCCGGGATGGAACAATGGCTCATCTGAACGGGGCGCCGCAGGCCGGCCGCGGGCCGTGGACGCTGCCGGTCCCGGTGCACGTGCTGGTCTTCGCGAGCCTCGGCGTGCTCTCGACGTACGCCATGCTCCAGCTGTGGAGCGCGATGGCGACTGCCGAGCAGCCGCTGCTGTGGTGGGCGGGGCGCGCCCTCGGCTTCCTCGCTTACATCGCGCTGTGGCTGTCGATGTGCTTCGGGGCGCTCGTCTCCTCCGGCGGGGCAGGCGGGCTCGTCTCGAAGAAGTGGATCATGGACTTCCATCAGGAGTGGACGCTCGTCGCCGTAGTGTCGACGGTCCTGCACATCATCGTGCTGGTGACACACGCGGAGTCCCGCGTCACGCCGTGGGCCGCGATCATCCCGTTCGTCTCGGCGACGCTGACCGGACCGGTGGCGCTCGGCACGATCGCGGCGATCGGGCTCGCGGTGATTGTCGCCAGTTCGTGGATCCGGACCCGCGTGCCCTACCCGGCGTGGCGAGCGCTGCACGCGCTGTCGTTCGGTGTCATGATGCTCGCGCTCGCGCACAGCGTGGCCAGCGGCACGGACACCGGCATCCCGGCGGCCGGTTGGCTGTACGTGGTCACCACCGCCTCGCTCGCCGGCGTGATCGTGATGCGTATCGGCGTGGCGCTCGCCTCGCCGCGCCGCTCAGTCGGGTAGCGCGAGGCGAGGCCCCGGCGGCGCTACGACGAGGCGCGGACACCGCCCATGGTGAAGAAGACGCCGAGCCCCCCGGCCAGGTACGTCCAGAAGAGCACGATCTGTCCCCAGGTGGGCGCGGGGTCGTAGCCGACCAGCGCGTGGAGGAACTGCCCCGCGGTGCTGGAGATCGACAGGACGGCATCCATGTCCCAGGGGCGCGGTCCGAGCTGAGGGATGAGCTGCGCCTCGTGCAGCTCGGCGAGGCCGTTGGACAGCAGCCCGGCGGCGATCACCAGCACCACCACCCCGGTCACCGTGAAGAACTGGCGCACCGGCAGCAGGTGCGAGCCACGGTAGACGGCGTACCCGAGGGCGGCCGCGACAGCGAAGCCGATCGCCCCGCCGGCCCAGAACTCGCCGGCCGAACCGGCGGACGCCCGCGCCCCGGCGAAGAGGAACAGCGCCGTCTCGATCCCCTCGCGGATCACCGCCGAGAACGCCAGACCCGCCAGCGCGAACAACGACCCCCGCGCGAGCGCGACGTCGACGCCGGTGCGCAGGTCGCGGCCGAGGCTCACCGCCTGGCGGCGCATCCAGAGCACCATCCAGGTCAGCGTGGCGGCCGCGGCGAGCATGATCGTGCCCTCGAAGGCCTCGCGCGCGGTGCCCGAGAGCTCGGAGGCCGTCGCCTGGAGCACGAACACGACGCCGATGGTGAGCGCGACGGCCAGCCCGGTGCCCACCCAGATGTCGCGGAAGTGGCGCCTGTTCCCGGTGCGCGCGAGGTAGCCGAGGACGATCGCGAGGATCAGGGCGATCTCGAATCCCTCGCGGAGTGAGACCAGGAACGAGAAGAGCACCGGCGGCTCCTGTAACTGCGTGTTCTGTACTGCGTGTTGCCTGCTTGCTGAGCGGCTGACCGGCGGTTATGTCACCTCGCCGGCTTCATCCAGCCCGCGCTTACCTCGCGGGCGCGATCTCGATCACCGTCGCCGCGCCCCCGGGGGCGTAGCACTTGAACCTCGCCGCGCCGGATTCCGGCATCGTGAAGGCCATGCGGCGGACCTTCCCGGCCGGGATCACCACCTCCTCGAACCGCGTGCCGTCAATGCCTTCGAGCTCGCGGTCGCCCTTGCTCTCGTTGGCCACCTGGAGCACCAGGCGCTCGCCGGGCGCTGCCGTCGCAGCGGCGGGGGCACACGCCTGCTCGCTCGCGGTGAACTCGATCGCGCGCCCGGAGGGCGCGCCGCAGCCGGCGAGGAGAGCGGCTACCGCGATCAGCGCCGGGGCCAGAATCAGGCGTGGCATGTGGGTCCTCATAGTGGTCGCTGTCTGCTGCTGTTAGTGTGGGCTAATACCAGATTACGGTCCAGCCTCCCGGGACGGGCGGGATGTTCGGGCAGATTCGGGCGAGGGCGCGGCGGCGTCAGGCGACCGGGACGCCCAGATCCACCGGCTGTGAGAGGTCGACGCCCGGGAGGGTGGCGTCGAGCAGCCTCGTGAGTTGCTCGGAGCCCTCGGCGGTGAGCCCGGCGCCGGGGTGGCGGACCCGACTGGAGGCGATGAGGCCGCGGCGGCGGAGGATCTCCTTGCGAATCGCGACGCCGGGCTGCTGCTCGAAGACGATGAGCGGCAGGAAGCGCTGGTAGACGGCCCGCGATGTGGCCCAGTCGCCGGCCTCGGCGGCACGCACCATCGCCACGAGCACTTCCGGGATGGCGAAGCCCGTGTTGAACCCGGCGGCCCCCTGCTCCAGGTCGAAGAGCCCGTACAGCGCGCCCAGGCCCGTGAGCACGGGAACCTGCCGCTGCATCCCCTTCCGCAGCGCAGCGACGCGGGTCGGCGTGGGGACGCCCTCCTCCTTCACCGAGGCGATCGCCGGAATCTCCTCGATCATCCGCAGGAGCAGGGAGATCGGCATGTGCACCTGCGTCGAAGCGGGGTGGTCCTGTGCGACCAGCGGGATGTCGATCGACCTCCCCACCCGGGAGAAGTAATCCAACACGCGGTCGTCGCTCGGGATCGGCTCGTACGAGGGGGCGACCATGACCGCCGCCGCGCCGAGGTCCTGCGCCATCTGACACAGGTCGATGGTGGCACCGGTGCCGCTGTGGCTGGCACCGGCGATCACCGGCATCTCGCCGGCAGCGGTGACCGCGGCGGTGATGATCCGCGCGCGGTCCGCGTCCGTCATGCGGTTGGACTCTCCGAGCACCCCGAGCACCGTGACCCCGTCCATGCCGAGCCTTGCCATGAACGACACCAGCCGCTGCATCGATTCCAGGTCCAGCGACTCGTCATCGTGGAACGGAGTCGCGAGGATCGGGAAGACGCCGCGGAAGTTGGTTGTGGGAGCCATGTGCAACCCTCAGTCAATGGCGCGGGCAAGCGATCCCGCGCGGCTGGGCAGGTGGAGCAGGCAGTGTACCGCGCACCACCGCGGGCCGCGGCCTCGTCCCGCCTAGTCCAGGGCGTGCGCGACCGGGATCACCGTCTCGATGAGGCGGCGGGTCTGATCGACGATATCGTCGTCGCCGTCACCCAGGGGGCGGAGGACGAACTTGGAGACGCCCGCCGCGCGGAAGGCGCGGACACGATCCAGGATGTCCTGCTCGTCGCCCACGGCCAGGTAGTCGCGCGGGTCACCTCCGCCGGGGCGCCGGGTGATGGCGGCGGCGGCACGTTGCGCGGGGGCGTCGTCCATGCTGCCGAAGCGGAAGGCGAACCCGGCGCCGTAATGGTCGTCGTCGATGGTGCGCCCCGCCTCGACCGCGGCGGCGCGGATCGCGGCGACCACCGGCGCGACCTGGCCCGGCGTCTGGTTGCCGCCGAGCCACCCCGTGCCGAGGCGTGCGGTGCGACGGATCGCCGCCGGGCTGGACCCGCCGATCCACATCGGCAGCTGGCGCTGCACCGGCAGCGGCGCGATGCGCGCCTCCGTGTAGCGGTAGTGCGCGCCGTGGTGCGTCACCGCCTCGCCGGCCCACAGCCGCGCGATGATCGAGAGCGCCTCGTCGGAGCGAGCGCCCCGGTGGCTGCCGTCGCGGCCGGTCGCCTGCCACTCCGGCGCCGCGTCGGCGCCGACGCCGAACGCCGGCAGGAACCGGCCGCCGCTGATGAAGTCGATGGTCGCGCACTGCTTGGCGACGACGAGCGGATCGCGCGTGGGGAGGACCAGCACGTTCATGCCGAACTTCAGGCGCGCCGTCCCCCCGGCCAGCGCGGCGAGCGCCGTCAGCGGCTCCATGAACGGCTCCGCGGACACGAGGCGATCGTTCTGCCAGATGGAGTCCACACGGCTGTCCTCGCAGACCTCGACCCAGCGCCACATGGCGCGCGGGGAGGAGAAGGGGAACAGGGCCATGCTGAGCCCGATGCGGACGGTCATCTCGTGCGCTCCCTGCCCCGGCGCCGCGAAACGCTCGCCCATCCCGGGGCCGCATCGTACCCGATCGCCCGCGATCTGTTGCGCGGCGGACGCGCGGCCCGGGCCCTCCCTCCCGGCCGCACGAGGGTGCACACTCGTGGGGGGCCGCGCGCCTGAACCGGGGCGCCCGGTGCCGCGAGAGCGCCGCGAGGGAGCCGCATGTCCGCGATACAGACCCGCGTCTATTGCAACGGCGCGCTGGATGCCTCCGGCTTTCCGCTCGACGAGGTGTCCGAGCACCTCGCGCGGCCGGGCGCCTTCGTCTGGGTGGACTTCCTGGACCCGGACCGGGCGGACCTCGAGCGGCTCGCGGACGAGCTCGACCTGCACGAGCTGGCGGTGGACGACGCGCTGGGACCGCACCAGCGGCCCAAGCTCGATCGCTATGAGACGCACCTCTTCCTGTCGACGCACTGGATCGCCGTCGACCCGGAGGAGGCCGAACTGCGTGACACGGAGGTGGACGCCTTCGTCAACGCGCGCTGGATCGTGACGGTGCGCAAGAACGCGGGCTTCGATGTCCGCACGGTGACCGAGCGCTGGGACCGTTCGCCCGACCTCGCGGCGCACGGGGTCAGCTTCCTGCTCTACGGGCTGCTGGACGTGATCGTGGACGGCTACTTCGAGGCGGTGCAGGCGTTCGACGAGTACTACGACGAGGTGAGCGAGGGGATCTTCTCCGAGCGGCCCCTGAGTCCCCCGGAGCAGCGCCGCTGGTTCCAGATGCGGCAGGCGCTCGTGCGCTTCCACCGCCTCGTCGTCCCCATGCGCGAGGCGGTGAGCTCGCTGATGCGCCGCGAGCACTCGGTGGTCGCGGAGGACCTCTACCCGTACTACCAGGACGTGTACGACCACGTGCTTCGCGTCTCGGAGTCCACGGATGCGCTCCGCGACCTGGTCAGCACGATCGTGGAGACCAACATCTCGCTGCGCGACTACCGCCAGAACCAGATCATGAAGAAGGCGACCAGCTGGGCCGCGATCATCGCCGTACCGACGCTGATCACCGGGTTCTACGGGATGAACGTCCCCTATCCTGGGTTCGGCGAGGGTTGGGGTGTCCTGACCTCCGTCGGGCTGACCGCCGGAATCTCCACCGCCCTCTTCGTGCTCTTCCGGCGCCACGAGTGGCTGTAACGCGCGGCGAACGTCCGAGGCGCGGCGGCGGAACCCGGCGCGCCTAGACCGGGCGCGACTCCGTGGCGTCGAGGCGGCGCCGGGCCTCGGCGACCACGTCCGCCGGCAGCGGGCCCTTCTCCGCGATCTCGACGTTGCTGCGAACGTGCGCCACGTCCCGCGTCCCCACGATGGTGGTGTCCAGGTCCGGGTTCGACAGGGTGAAGCGCAGCGTGAACTCGATGCGGCTCATCCCGTCCAGGAGCTCGTCCAGCCTGCCCTGCTCCCAGCGGTCGCGCGGGGCCGACCCGGGGAGCATGTAGTACGCGCGGTGCTCCCAGTCCGCGGGCGTGCCGCGCGCCGCGCCACCTCGAATGGCGATGCCCGCACCCGCCGCCGAGGCCTCCGCGATGACCTGCTCGTGCTCGCGCTGGATCACCGAGTACGGGATCTGGAACTCGTCGAACACGCCCATGGCGATGTGATCACGGAGTTCGGGGATGGTGCCGGACATGCCGATGAACCGCACTTTGCCCTCGCGCTGCAGCGCCTGCAGCTCGGCGAGCGCGCCCTCCGCCTCCAGCACGGCCCGCGAGGGGCTCTGGTGGAACTGCACGAGGTCCAGGTACTCCGTCTGCATGCGGCGCAGGCTCTGCTCCACCGCGGCGCGCACGTTGGCGGCGGTGAAGATGTGCTCGTTGGCCGCCCCCGTCGCGAATCCCTCGGCGGCGCAGCCGCACTTCGAGGCGAGGAAGTACTCCGCCCGGCGGTGCGCGATGAAGCGCCCGATGAGCTCCTCGCTGCGCCCGTAGTCCGGCGAGGTGTCGATGAAGTTGATGCCCGCGTCCAGGACGGCGTTGAGCACGTCGCGGGCCGTCTCGTCGGTGATCTCCGGGCCACGAGGCGCGCCCCGCAACTCCATGGCGCCGAAGCCGAGCTTCGTCACCTCCAGGCCCGTGCGTCCCAGCGTGGTGCGCGGCAAGTCCGCCATGTTCTGGCTCCCGTTCAGTCCTGTGCTGCGTGACGGTCGTGATGGGCGCGAGAGGCGCCCGGATCAGTGTACGCACAGTGGCGCGCACGCACCTCGCGCGCTGCCACCGGAGCCGCTGCCGGCACCCGGGGTTGCTGCTATCGTGCGGCCATCGCCGCTCGATCGCGGGCGGGTCGCCCGCACATCGACGCTCGCCGGGAGGAACCGCCCATGCCGTACCGCGCCGAGAGACTGGCCGAGCTGCGGGACGACACGCGGGACCTGCTTCGCGGGGCCATCGACGTCCACGCGCACTGGTCGCCGGATCCGTTCGCGGAGCGGCGGATGGACGCGCGCGCGCTGGTGCACGCAGCGCGCGACGCGGGGATGGCGGGCATCGTGCTGAAGAGCCACGAGCTGCCCTCGCAGGTGCTCGCGTGGGCGTTGCAGCCCGAGGTACCGGAGACCCGCCTGTACGGGGCCGTGGTGCTGGATCACGCGGTGGGCGGGCTGAACCCGGACGCGCTGGACGCCGCGCTGCGCATCGGCACCCGCGTCGTCTGGTTTCCCACCTTCGACAGCGCGTGGTCGCACGATCACTTCGGGCGGTGGAATGCGCGCGCCGCGGCGATCACGATCCTCGATGACGGCGGGCTGCGGCCGGTGTGCCACGAGCTCCTCGACCTGATCGCGGAGCACGGCGCCACGCTCTGCAGCGGCCACCTGTCCCCGGCGGAGACGCTCGCCCTCGTGCGGGAGTCGAGGCGCCGCGGCATCCGCTCTATCGTGTCGCACGCGACGCCGTTCGGGATCCCGCTGGCGGTCCAGCAGGAGCTCGCGAGCCTCGGCGCGTTCGTGGAGCAGGCGGGCACCAACTCCTTCCGCGCGGGCGGCGACGAGGCGGCGGCAGCCATGATCGCGGATGTGCGCGCAGTCGGCCCGGAGCGCGTGATCCTGTCGACGGACCTCGGACAGGCCACCAATCCGCCGGCGCCCGCGGGCTTCGGCTCGTGGATGGAGCGCTTCCTCGATGCCGGGTTCTCCAACGCCCAGGTGCGCCGCATGGTGCAGGCGAACCCCGCCGAGGCGCTCGGGTAACGCCTCGTGACCGCCCGGGCGATGGCACACGCGCTGCCGCGACCGGCCCGCGCTATGCTCGCGGCGTGAGCACGCGCCTCGCGCCGTTCCCCCGCCGCTCGCGTCGCATCGGCGGCGCGCTGCTGGTTGCACTCCTCCTCGCCGGGATGTCCCTCGCGCTACTGACGCGCGCGGCCACCGCTGCCGGCGAGCGCATCCTCTCGTACACCATCGACGCCACGGTCGAGGCGACCGGCGACGTGCTGTTCCAGGAGGCGATCGTCTACGACTTCGACGGTGCGAGCCGCCACGGGATCTACCGCGACGTGATCACCGGGCAACGCTTCGACGACCGGTACGACCGCGCGTATGAGCTCGAGGTGCTCTCGGTCACCTCGCCGTCGCCGGGGACCCCGGCCACGTTCACGCTGGAGGATCTCGGCGGGACGACGCGCATCAAGATCGGCGACCCGGATCGGACCGTCACCGGGGTGCATACGTACCTGGTGACGTACCGCCTGCGCGGCACGCTCAACGGCTTCCCCGATCACGACGAGCTGTACTGGAACATCATCGGCCACGACTGGGCGGTGCCCATCGAGCGCGCCGCCGTGACAGTGCGCGCGCCGCGGGCCCCCACGAAGGTCGCGTGCTTCGCCGGTCCCGATGGTTCCGCCGCCCCCTGCGCGCAGGCGGCGGTCGAGGGCGATCACGCCGTGTTCGCCGCCGCCGGCCTCGACGCGTACGAGGGGATGACGATCGTCGTGGCGCTGCCGAAGGGCGCGGTGCCCCAGCCCGCACCGATCCTGCGGGAGCGCTGGAGCGCCGCGCGCGCATTCGCTGTGGACACGCCCCGCATCGTGCTGATGGCCGTCGTGCTGCTCGCGGTAGTCGCCGGGGTCGCGCGCCTCGTCTGGATCATCGGGCGCGACCGCCAGTGGCGAGGTCAGCCGGTGGCCGCGATCCCGGCCGCCGCGAACGACGTGGAGGACCGCGTGCCGTTGATGGGCGGCGCGGTCACCCCCACGGAGTACCTGCCCCCTGAGGGCATGCGCCCCGGCCTGGTCGGGACGGTGGTGGACGAGGTCGCGCACCCGCTGGACGTGAGCGCGACGATCGTCGATCTCGCCGTGCGCGGCTACCTCCGCATCGAGGAGATCGAGGTGTCCGGGTGGTTCGGTTCCACCGACTGGAAGCTGACGCGACTGAAGCCATCGCAGGGGCTGGAAGCGTACGAGACTCTGCTGATGGACGGGCTCTTCGAGGACGGCGACGAGGTGAAATTCTCCGACCTCCGCCAGCACTTCGCGACGCGCATGGCGAACGTGCAGTCCGCGCTCTACCGGCGGATGGTGGAGCGCGGCTGGTACCGCCGGAGCCCGAAGGACGCGCGTGCGCTGTGGCTCGGCCTGGGCTTCGGCGCGCTCGCCGGGTCGATCGCGCTGTGCGTCGCGACGGCCGCCTTCACCACGCTGGGGATCGTCCCGCTGCCGCTGGTGCTCGGCGCCCTGGTGCTGCTCGCGCTGCATGGGCGCATGCCCGCGCGCACTGCCACCGGCACCGCGACGTACCGCAGGGTGCTGGGCTTCCGCCGGTTCATCGTCGAGGCGGAGACGAACCGCGCGCGCTTCGCGGAGCAGGCCGGACTGTTCTACGAGTACCTGCCGTACGCGATCGTGTTCGGCGCGACGGAGCAGTGGGCGCGCGCCTTCGAGGGGCTCGCGCTGCCGGCACCGGACTGGTACGTGTCGTCCCACCCATTCACCACGCTGGCGCTGGCGGGCGCGATGAGCGACTTCTCCGATCGCAGCGTCGGCGCGCTGACCTCGACGCCCGGCGGTTCCGGGGGCAGCGGCTTCTCGGGCGGCTTCTCGGGCGGCGGTGGTGGTGGAGGCGGTGGCGGATCGTGGTAGGCGCGCGGGATACGAGCGCCGGGGCCGGCACGCGTGAATGAAGGAGATCCCATGAACCCCACTCGCTCGCTCGCCGAGTTCGTTGCCGACACCCGCGACGTGCCGCGGTTCGCCATCGACGAGGCGAAGCGCACGCTCATCAACGTGATCGCGATCTCGATCTCGGCGTCGGAGCACTCCTCCTCGAGGCGCCTCGTGGCGTGGGCGCGGGCGGAGGGGGCGACGCCGCGCAGCACGGTCATCGGCAGCGACCTGCGCACCAGCCCCGCGCTGGCGGCGCAGGTCAACGGCTTCCTCGCGCACCTCCAGGATTACGACGACACGCACTTCCCCACGGTGCTGCACCCCAGCGCGCCCACGTGGCCGGCGGTGCTCGCCGCCGCCGAAGAGCGGGGCGCCAGCGGCCTGGACACCCTGGTTGCCTTCGCGCTGGGCGAGGAGGTCGCCTGCCGGATCGCGATGTCCGTGCACCCGTGGCACTACGACGCGGGCTGGCACATCACCGGCACGGTCGGCGTCTTCGGCGCCGCCGCGGGCGCGGGGCGAGTGATGGGGCTGGACGCGGGGGCGCTGGTGAACGCACTGGGCCTGGCCGGGACGCAGGCGAGCGGGGTGCGCGAGGTCTTCGGCACGGACGGCAAGCCGATGCACGCGGCGAAGGCGGCCGCCAACGGCTACCAGGCGGCCGACCTCGCGCGGATGGGACACAATGCGGCGCCCGACATCCTCGGCGGACGCCGCGGCTTCTGGGCCGTACTGTCACCGGGCGGTCACAGCGAGGATGCGCTGCTCGCCGACCTCGGCACGCGCTGGGAGCTGCGGCGGAACGGGCTGAAGCCGTACGCGAACGGCGTGGTGTCGCACCCCATCCAGGACGCCGTGATCCGCCTGCGCAACGAGCACGCGCTCACCCCGGACGCCGTCACCCGGATCGAGGCGCGCGTCTGCCCGCTGGTGCTCGAGCTGATGAACCGTCCCGACCCGCACGCGGGCCTGGAGGGCAAGTTCTCGTTCCAGCACTGCGCGGCGGCTGCGCTGGTGGACGGCGCCGGGCACGATGCCCAGTTCACGGACGCGCGCGTGGCGGACCCGGTGATCGCCGCCGTCCGCGCCCGGGTCTCCGCGGTGGTCGATCCCGCGATCCCCGAGCACGAGGCGTACGTCACGATCACGCTCACCGACGGCCGGCAGGTCGCCACCCACGTCGAGCACGCCTCGGGGTCGCCGGAGAATCCGCTGCCGGACGCCGTGCTGGACCAGAAGTTCCGCGCGCTGGTGGAACCCGTGTACGGTCCCGCCCGCGCGGCGCGACTCCTGGATGCCGCGCGCAACCTCGATGGCGCGGCGGGGATCGGCGAACTCCTCGCGCTCGCGGCGCGCTAGGCCCCCTCGCGCACCACGGGATTGCGCAGCACGCCGATGCCGGGGACCTCGATCTCGACGACGTCGCCGTGCGCGATGTTCTTCGTGGGGCCGTCCGTGCCCATCCACAGCACGTCGCCGGGGTGCAGGGTCAGGTACTGGCTCATGCGGCTGATGTACTCGCGCACCCCGAAGATGGCGTCGCCCACGCGGTACGTGTACATGGAGCGGCCATTCACGCGGATGGTCACCTGCAGGTCGTCAGGCTCGAGGCCCGTCTCGATCCACGGGCCCATCGGCTTGAAGGTGTCCGTGTTCTTCGCGCGCCAGAGCGTGCGGTCGGCGCGCTGCCACGATCGCTCGCTCACGTCGTTGCCGATCGTGTAGCCGAGCACGTAGTCCAGCGCCTCCGCCTCCGCCACGCGGTGGCACGTGCGTCCGAAGACCACCACGAGCTCGCCCTCGTACTGCACCTCGTCCGTGGCGTCCGAGGGGATGACGATGGGCTCGCCGTCCGCGACCAGGGCGTTGTTGGCGCGGTATCCCACGTCCGCGTGTGGCGGGAACTGCGGCTGCTCGCCACGCAGCCTCGCCATCTCGGTGACGTGCTCGCGGTAGTTCACGCCGGCGGCGTAGAACGTCGGCGGGACCACGGGCACCAGCAGCCGCACGTCCGCCAGCGGATGCGTCTCGAAGGTACGCCGGTGATCGCCGAATGGCGTGCCCTGCATGGCCACCACGAGGCCGTCCTCGATCACCCCGTAACGCGCCTCGTTCTGTCCCCACTGGAATCGACACCATCGCATCGGCGGTCTCCTTCGCGGTCAGCCGCTCGCGCGCACCGGTGGGCGAACGCCGGGCGAATCTGAGCGTTGAAACATTGGGCACGTCGCGTTTACGGATCAGCACGTGCCGTATGCCATCATGCAAGTCTCTCCCCGCGGAGCAAGGTGGAATGGCATGTTCCAGCGAACTTCCTCCCGGCGGCGCTTTCTCGCGGGGATCGGGGGCGGGGCCGCCGCGCTCGGGCTGCGCTCGATCGCCTCTGCTGCCAGCGCCCCGCCGCTCGCGGGTGCGGGGTCGCGCGCCTCGGACCTTCCGGCGCGCGTGGCTGGCGCCCTCCCGTCGAGCCATCTCGCGTGGGTCTGGCAATTCAACCAGGACGGCGAGCCGGAGCGTATCCGCGCGAGTCTGGCCGCGCACGGCCTCGGCATCGCGCTGAAGACGCACGACGGCACGGAGTGGATGTCGCGCTACGACACCAGTCGCAACGCGGTCTCCGGCCCCCGGCGCATCGGCGAGCTGGCGAACTTCTTCGAGGCGGGCGGGGTGCCGTTCCACGCATGGTGCGTCGTGCAGGGCACGAACCCCGCGCAGGAGGCGGTGATGGCGCACGACGTGCTGAGCAGCGGCGCGCGCAGCCTCTCGATCGACCTCGAGTCGTACCCGGGGTTCTGGCAGGGGTCGATGAACGCGGCGAAGCTGTACACGGGCCTGCTCCGGCTCACCCAGCCGGACGCCACGATCATGGTCACGGTGGACGCACGGCCGTGGGAGATCGACCGCATCCCCCTGGACGTCTTCGCGCCGGCGGCCACGGCGCTCGCGCCACAGGTCTACTGGAGCGACTTCGCCACGCCGCCGAACATCACCAGGTACCGCCTTGCCGGCGCGGATCCCGGCGCGGCCGGCGTCACGCCCGGCTTCGCGCTGGAGACTGCCGCCCGGAAGCTGAGCGCGTTCGGTCTGCCGATGATGCCCATCGGGCCGGGCCTGATCGCGGACACCGAGGCGTGGAAGCAGTTCGTCACGGCCGCGTACGCGCGCGAGATGGAGACGCTCTCCGTGTGGCGCTTCGGCACCACCTCGCCGCGCGTGCTGGAGTTCCTGCAGGCGAACCCGCCGAGGCTGCGAAGCTACGTCGTGCAGCCCGGGGACACGCTGAGCGGGCTCGCCGCCTCGTGGAAGACGACCGTGGAGGAGATCGCGAGCGCGAACCGGCTCGCGAACGTCAATATGCTCGTCGTCGGCCAGGTGCTCACGGTGCCCAGGGGCGCCTCGACGGCCATGCTCGCGAACCGCACGCCCGCGCCAGCCGCACCGAGAGCGACGTACACGGTGCAGCCGGGAGACAGCGTCAGCACGCTCGCGGTGACGTGGAACACCACCTCGCAACGCATCGTGGACGCGAACGGACTGGCCAACGCGAACGAGATCCGCATCGGCCAGTCGCTCCGCATCCCCTAGCGGGGGGCGCCGGCTAGAGGACGGTGGACTGGCTGTCGCCGCGCATGACGGACAGATGGGACATCGGTGAGCCGGTGTCGCCCGCGCCGTGCCAGTGATCCGTCCCCGCCGTGATCAGCACGGAGTCACCGGTGCCGATCACGTGCTCGTGCTCGGTGTCCCCCACCTTGCCGATGCCGCTGAGCACCAGCAGCATCTGGTCGCTGGTGTGGCGGTGCATCTTCGTGCGCGCGCCGGCGGCGAACTGGACGATCGAGGCGGTCACATCCGTCGACCCCTCCGCCACGTTTCGCGCACGGACCTCGCCGATAAAGATGGCGTCGCCGGTGCGATTGATGCTCTCGCCCTCGCTGGACCGCAGGACCTTCAGGCTCATGTCTGGCTCCCTTCAACTCGCTCCGGTCGCAGCATCGCCGCATCTCCGCCCGGACTCAAGCGTCAGCGCCCGGAGCGGGGCGACGACGAGGATCGTGGGGCAGCGGGCGACCTCCCGGCGATCAGCCGGTGATCAGATCCTCCCGCCCCAGGAGCCTCGCCGCGTTATCGCGGAAGATCTTGCGTTGCACCCTCGGGTCGAACTCGTAGGCCGCGAAGTCTCGAATCCACCGCTCCGGCGTGACGACGGGCCAGTCCGATCCGAAGAGAATCTTGTCCTGGCAGATGGTCCGGGCGTACTGCACCACCAGGGGATCGAAGTACGCCGGCGACCAGCCGCTGAGGTCCATGTAGACCTTCGGCTTATGTCGCGTGACGGCGAGCCCCTCCTTGTCCCACGGGAACGAGGGGTGCGCGAGGACGATCGTGAGCCCGGGGAAGTCCGCCGCGACGTCATCGACGTACGGGACGGGCTTCATGTACTCGAGCTTGATGCCGCCGCCCCCCGGCTCGCCGGCGCCCACGCCGGTGGTGCCGGAGTGGAAGAGGCAGATCAGGCCGAGCTCCTGCGCGCGCTCCCAGAGCGGGTAGAAGCGGACGTCGTTCGCGGCGAAGCGTTGCGTCCCGGCGTGGAACTTCAGCCCCTTCAGCCCCAGCGCGACCACTTCGTCCAGCCGATCGACGGCGGCGCGGCCCTTGTTGGGGTCGACGCTGCCGAAGCCCATGAAGACGTCCGGATGCCGCCGGACCGCGTCGCCGATGTAGGACAGCGGCACGGGCGGCACGCCCGTCGCGGTCTCCGCGTCGATGGTGATGAGCACGGCCATCATGTCCAGCGAGCGGTAGTGGTCCGCCAGCGCGTCCACGTCCATCGGGCGCTGCTCAACGGCGCGCGCGCCGAAGTAGCGCGCCATCGCCGCGGCGCGCGCGAGCTCGCGGGGGTGCAGCATGGACTCGGGCACGGGGATGTGCACGTGAACGTCGATCGCCGTGACCACGATGTCCCCCTCAGCACGGGCCGCCTCGTGCGGCGCGCACCGGGATCTTCGCGCGGGTGGCGCCGGGGCGCGAGCCAGTCCTACTTCCCGTCGCGGGCGAGCAACTCCTCCAGGACCACGCGCGGCGAGGCGGGGAGGTGACGTACCCGGATGCCGATGGCGTCGTAGATTGCGTTCGCGACGGCGGCCATCGGCGGGACGATGGGCACCTCGCCCACGCCACGCACGCCGTAGGGGTGTCCCGGGTTCGGCGACTCGACGAGCACCGTCTCGATCTGCGGCAGGTCGTTCGCGACGGGCATGCGATAGTCCAGGAAGCTGGGGTTCAGCATGTGGCCGTCCGGCGCGTACAGGTACTCCTCGTGCAGTGCCTGGCCGATGCCCTGCGCCGCGCCGCCCTGGATCTGACCCTCGGCGTACGAGGGATGGATCGCGGTGCCTACGTCCTGGACGGCTGTGTAGCGCAGGATGGTGACCTTGCCGGTCTCCGGATCCACCTCGACATCGCAGATGTGCGTCGCAAGCGTCGCCCCCACGCCGCCGGGCTTGACGGCGGCGTGCCCCTGCACCTGCGCTCCAGTCGCCCCCAGCTCCGCGGCGATCTGTTTGAAGGTGAGGGACTTCCCCTCTGGCCCGCGGATCACGCCATCCTCGTCGTACGACACCAGCGAGGTGTCCACGGACCAGATCTGAGCTGCCCGCGCGACCAGCTGGCGCTTGATGTCCTGTCCCGCCTCGTACACCGCCCAGCCTGTGGCGAACGTGGTGCGGCTGCCGCCCGTGTTTGCCGTGAAGCCGATGGACTCCGTGTTGCCGACGAACGAGCCGACGTCCTCGTACGGGATGCCCATGGTCTCCGCGAACTGCATGGCGAGGCCCGCGCGCTGCCCGCCGATGTCCACCGATCCGGTGACCAGCGTCACCGTCCCGTCGCGGTTGACCGTGGCGTAGGCTGCGGAGTCGTTGCCGCCGTTGAACCAGAACCCGCTGGCCACGCCGCGCCCCACGTACGGGCCGTGCAGCTCGGAGCGATAGTGCGGGCTCTGCTGCGCCGCGCGCAGCACCTGCTCTGTGCCGATGTTGCCGTGCGGCACGCCCTCCGACCGGCGCGTGCCCTGCCTCGAGGCGTTCTTCATGCGCAGCTCGAGCGGGTCGATGTGCAACTGCTCCGCGATCTCGTCGAGCACGGACTCCACCGCGAACGCCGCCTGCGCCGCGCCCGGCGCGCGGAAGGAGCCGGTCTTCGGCTTGTTGACCACCACCTCGTACCCCTCGATGTAGTGGTTCGGCAGGTCGTACGGCGCGAGCGCGGTGCGCGCGCCACCGGGCACCGGCGCGCCGGGGAAGGCGCCGCACTCGTAGCCCAGGTGCACCTCGCCGGCCACCAGCGTGCCGTCGCGCTTCGCGCCGATCTTGGCGCGCGTCCGCGTGGAGGGCGTGGGGCCGCTGGCCTCGAACACCTCGGCACGGGTCATGGTGGTGTGGACCGGGCGGCCGGTCTTCTTCGACAGGATCGCCACGATCGGCTCGAGGTTGATGATCAGCCGCCCGCCGAAGCCGCCGCCGATCTCCATCGGCACGACCTTCACTTTCGACGTCGGCAGGCCGACGAGCGGCGCGATCGCGTCGCGCGCGCCGAAGGCGCCCTGCGTGCTGGTCCACACCGTCAGGTGGCCGTCCGTGTTCCAGAACGCCGTCGCCGTCAGCGGCTCGATGTAGCCCTGGTGCGCGCTCGACGTGGAGAACTCGCGCTCGATCACGATGTCGGAATCCGCGAACCCCTGGTCCACGTCGCCCAGCCTGATCTCCAGGCGCCGCGCGCGGTTCGTCTGCCGCCCGTCGACGGGGTCGAACAGGCCGTCCGCGTCCGCGGTGAACTCCGGGTCATGGAGCAGCGGCGCGTCCGGAGCCAGCGCCTCCTCCAGGCTCATCACCGCGGGGAGCACCTCGTACTCGACCTCGATCGCCTCCATCGCATCCTCGGCCAGGTGCGGGTCGGTGGCGGCCACGGCGGCGACGGCCTGTCCTTTGAACAGCACTTTCTCGCTCGCGATCAGCACCTCGCGCGTCCACTCGATGGGCACCGGGCCGCGCGCCGAGGCGACCAGCCGGTGTGCCAGATGGGGGAAGTCGGCGGCGGTGATGACCGCCTTCACCCCGGGCATCGCCAGCGCCCTCGAGGCGTCGATATGCTTGATGCGAGCGTGCGCGTGCGGGCTGCGCTTCACGCGTGCGTACAGCGTGCCCACGGGGCGCGCGTCCACCCCGTACTCGGCGCGACCGGTGACCTTGTCCGCCCCGTCCGGCCGGATCGGACGCGTCCCCACCACTCGATAGCCGCTCGCCGGAGCCTCGTGTGCCGTCGTCATCGTCGTCACCTTTCCGTGGCATGGCCGAGGCGTGGCCGGGGCGTAGCCGTCGCGTGCGGCGCCATGGTACTCCGCCCCGGAGCGACGACGAACCGCGCCGAGCAGCACGGTGGCACGGCCGCAGAGCCCGCGCCCCCTCCGGCGGCCCTGCGCGCCCGCTGAGGATGCGGCGACGCCGCGCTGACGCTGGCAGGACGATGCGCTGACATCCGGCGTTCCGCAGGGAATCCCCCGATCCGCGGTCGCGGGCGCTCGCACGACGATACCCGGGAGCCGCGAGTGCACACGCCCCGCTCGGAGGAGATGACATGGCGACCACGCTTGCCCCGGCACGCGAATCCCTCACCCGCAAGTACCGCATCGACGCCGCCGATCTCCGCCTGCGCCTGGCGTGGGCACGCCTGACGGACGCTGATGCCGAGCGCGTGCGCGCCGCTGCCTCGTACCTGCGCGACGAGGCGGACGAGATCGTCCGGGAGTTCTACGACCATTCCTTCGCGTTCGCCCCCTTCGCCGAGAAGGTCGCCGAGTCGCACAGCGACCGCTCGCGGCTGGAGGCGACGCAGCGCGGGTACCTGCTCTCGCTGCTGGACTGCCGCATCGACGACGCGTACGTGGAGGGGCGGCTCGCGATCGGGGATCGGCACGCGGCGCTGGACGTGAAGCCACGCTGGAACGTGGGGAACTACGCCATCTACGGCGACATCCTCTTCCGGAGGCTGGTGCGTCACCTGCGTGGCGAGGAGCTCACCGAGACGATCATCGCCCTGCAGAAGGTGCTGACCTTCGACATGTCGCTGGCGGTGGAGTCCTATGTGGGTGGGCTGCTGGACCGCCTGGTGGACCTCAACTTCCGCCTTGGGCCCTCGGCGGCCCTGCTCGCGGAGGGGAGCAACCAGGTCAGCATCGCGGCCAAGGAGATCGCCGACGCCGTGCAGCAGATCGCGGGCGGGGTCACCGACCAGATGAACGCGCTCTTCGCCGCGCACAACACCGTGGACACGCTCTCTGAGTCGATCGGCTCGGTGGCGGAGGGCGCCGCCGAGCAGGCGCGTGAGACGGACGGCGCCATGCAGAACTTCGACTCGATGCAACGCTCGCTGGACGCGGTCGCCGCCTCCTCGCAGTCCGCGGCGCTGAACTCCTCGGCCGCGACCGCTGCCGCCGAGGAGGGGCGTGTCTCCACGGAGGAGATGGTCGCGGCGATGGGCGTGATCACGGAGGCGGTCTCCTCCACCTCGGAGCGCATCGAGACGCTCTCCGCGTCCGGCCAGGAGATCGGCGCGATCACCAAGACGATCGCCGCGATCGCGGATCAGACCAACCTGCTCGCGCTGAACGCGGCGATCGAGGCGGCACGCGCGGGGGAGCAGGGCCGCGGATTCGCCGTCGTCGCGGACGAGGTGCGCACGCTCGCCGAACGCTCCCGCTCGGCGGCGGCGGACATCGGCAAGCTGATCCAGGGCGTGCAGGGACACGTGGACGCCTCGGCGCGTGCGATGCGCGAGATGGTGAACGACGTCGAGGGCGGGGCAGCGAAGGCTCGGGCGGCCGGCGAGCGGCTTCACCGCATCGTGGAGTCCACGACGGAGCTCGGCCACCAGATTGCCTCGATCGCCGTCGATGCTGAGCACGCAGCGGCGTCGGCCAGCGCGCTGGCGACCACGGTGAGCAGCGTCGGCGGGCTCGCGCGCACGAACGACGCCACGGCGACGGAGATGCATGCGAAGAGCGCGTCCGTGGTGGCGCAGCTCGTGAGCGCCTCAGCGGTCGCGGAGCAGACCGCCGCCGCCTCCGAGGAGGTGTCCGCCAGCACCGAGGAGGTCACGGCCCAGATCGGCGAGATCGCCGGGCAGGCCGACCGGCTTCGCGTGCTCGCCGGGGAGCTCCACGAGTTCCTCGCGCGGGTCGGCGCGCTCGCCGAGTAGCGCGCAAGGCGCGGCACCGCGGACGGGAGACGCGAACTCCCGTCCGCGGCCGCGCGCGGCCAGTGCGCCCCGGTCAGCCGGCCACGGGCCACCCGAGCAGCGCCCGCACGCGCGCCAGGTCCAGGTGCCCGCGGACAACGTCCGCCAGCCGATCGAACTCCGCCTCCCGGCGGTCCCCGGCGCCCATCGCCGCCACGTCGCTCCAGCCGAGGGATCGCAGGAACGTGCGCCGGAACGCGTCGTTCGTGAAGAGGCCGTGCAGGTACGTCCCGGCGATCCGCCCGTCCAGCGAGACGGCGCCGTCCTCATGCCCGTCGAGGCGCAACAACGGGTCGAGGGCCGCGGAGGTCGCCGTGGTGCGTCCCATGTGGATCTCGTAGCCCGCGACGGAGTGTCCCCGCAGCGGCGCCCACGCGCCCCGGGCCGCCGCGACGTGCCCGGTCGCGCGACGAGTCGTCTTCTCCTCCACGAAGGTGGTCTCCAGCGGCAGGAGCGCGAGGCCGTCGGTCATCGTCCCGGCCTCCGCCTCCACGCCCGCGGGATCGAGCAGGCGCTCCCCGAGCATCTGCATGCCCCCGCAGACGCCGAGCACGACGCCGCCGCTCTCGGCGTACGCACGGACAGCGCGGTCCAGGCCGCGCTCGCGGAGCCAGCGCAGGTCGGCGACGGTCGCGCGGGTGCCGGGGATGATGAGCAGGGCCGGGCGTCCGAGGTCCTCGAGCCGCTCGACGTAACGCAGGGCGACGCCGGGCTCCGCCGCCAGCGGATCGAAGTCATCGAAGTTGGCGATGCGCGGCAGGTGCAGCACGGCGATGTCGAGCAGGCCCGCCTCGGACCCCGCGGGCGCGGCCGGCCGGTCCGCCCGCTCGATGGCGACGGCGTCCTCAGGCGCGACCCCGAGGTCGTCGATCCAGGGGATGACGCCGAGCACCGCCACGCCCGTCCGCTCCTCCACGTCGCGGATCGCGGGCGCGAGCAGCGCTGGGTCGCCACGGAAGCGGTTGATCACGAGCCCGCCCACGAGCGCGCGATCCTCGGGCGGCAGGAGCGCGAGCGTGCCGACGAAGTGGGCGAAGACACCCCCGCGATCGATGTCGCCAACGAGCAGCACTCGCGCCCCCGCGTACCTCGCGACGCTCATGTTCACGATGTCGTGCGCGTACAGGTTAGGCTCCGCCGGGCTGCCCGCGCCCTCGGCGACCACGAGGTCGAACTCCGCGCGCAGCAGGTCCAGGGCGCGCGTGACGTGGGGCCAGAGCTCGGCGCGGCGATCGAAGTCGGCGCTGGTCAGCACCCCCGCGGGGCGACCGTTGAGCACCACCTGCGACGTGCGATCGCCCTGCGGCTTGAGCAGCACCGGGTTCATCTCGACGCGCGGCGCGAGCCCGGCGGCCGCCGCCTGCTCGGACTGAGCGCGCCCGATCTCCAGGCCATCCGGAGTGACATCGGCATTGTTCGACATGTTCTGCGCCTTGAACGGCGCCACCCGCACGCCGTCCTGCGCGAAGATCCGGCACAGCGCCGTCACCAGCACCGACTTCCCGACCGAGGATGCCGTGCCCACCACCATCAGCACGGGCGCGGTCACACGGCACCCGACGGGGCCGCCAGCGCGGCAGACACCAGGTTGGGTGCCAGGTCGGGCCGCGCGGCGAGGTGGGTGTGCAGGTACGTCCCGGTCACGCTCCCCGCGCGGACTCCGTCCACGCGCCCGCCCTGCTGACGCCCGCCCTGCTGGACGAACCGGTAGGCCGCCGTCTCCGCGCGCGGCTCCTCGAGGAGCGTCGAGAAGTGGAACTCGTGCCCGCGCACGCGCTCGCCCGCGGGGAGCAGCGGCGTGCCGCGCGACTCCGCCTCGCGGTATCCCAGCGTGAGGCGCGCGCCCTGCATCGTGGAGGCGCACGGGAGCAGCCCGGCCATCGCGTGCCGCACGCCCTCGGCGTCCGTCAGCGACTGGCCGAGGTACATGAGCCCCCCGCATTCGCCATACACCGGCACTCCGCGCGTGGCGGCGGTGCGCAGCGCGCTGTGCATGCCCTCGTTCGCGGCCAGTTCGCGCGCAAACACCTCGGGGAAGCCGCCCCCCAGGAGCACCGCGCGAGCACCCGCCGGCAGCGCGGCGTCCTCCAGCGGACTGAACGGCAGCAGGTCGGCCCCCGACGCCTCCAGCAGCTCCAGCGCGTCGGGGTAGTAGAAGTGGAACGCCCGGTCGCGGGCGATGGCGACCGGCACCCGTCGCGCCCCCTGCGCCGCCGGGAACAGCCCGGTCGGCCGGGCCTCGATCACCGGCGCCCCGAGGCGCAGCAGGAGGTCCAGGTCCAGGTGCGACTCCGCGATCGCGGCCAGCCGCGCGCGCTGCTCCGCCGCCGAGGCGCCGTCCGCCTCGGCGTCCGGCACCAGGCCCAGGTGGCGCTCCGGCGAGGCGATCTCCGGGGAGCGCGGCAGCCAGCCGACCACCGGCAGCCCCGTCGCCTGCTCGATCGCCGCCCGGCACATCGCCGCGTGCGCGTCGCCGCCGACGCGGTTGAGGATCACGCCGGCGAGGCGCACGGTCGGGTCGAACGACTGGAACCCGAGGACGGTCGCCGCGATCGAGCGCGCCACCGCGGAGGCGTCCACCACCAGCAGCACCGGCAGCGCCAGCAGCCGCGCGAGGTCGGCGGCCGATCCTGCATCGTCCGTCCCGCCGTGGCCATCGAAGAGCCCCATCACGCCCTCGACCAGCGCGACGTCCGCCCCGCGCGCCGCGCGCCCGAACAGCTCCGCCACTACGCCTCGGGGCAGCATCCAGGTGTCGAGGTTCCGCGCCTCGCGACCGGCGGCACGCCCGAGGTGGCCCGGGTCGATGTAGTCCGGACCCGCCTTGAACGGCTGCACGGTGATGCCTCGGGCGGAGAGCGCCGCCGCGATCGCGGAGGTGACGGTGGTCTTGCCGACCCCGGAGGCCGTCCCCGCGACGATCAGCCCGCGCGCGCTCACGGGAAGCGTTCCGGGTAGAGCAGCTTCGCCATCATCTCGATCCCCTCGACGATCCTCGGACCGGGGCGGTTCACCACGTCGGCGTCCACGGCATACATGCGGTCGTTCTTCACCGCCGGGATCGCGCTCCACCCCGGTCGCGCTCTGACCTGCGGCGGCGTCCCACCGTAGTCGTGGTCCGCCAGCAGGATCACGTCCGGCGCCCCGGCGATCACCGCCTCCGCCGTGAGCTGCGGGAACTGCGAGGCCGCCCCCAGCGCGATGTTGCGCGCCTTCAGCGTGGACAGCATGCCACCGATGAAGGTGTTCGGCGCGGCGGTGTACAGCGAATCGCTCAACTCGTAGAAGACCTTCGGCCCCTGCTGCACGTCACCCAGCCTCGCGGTCACGGCGTCGATGCGCGTGCGCATCTGCGTCGCCAGTGCCTCCGCCTCCACGGTGTGCCCGGTCATGCGGCCCAGCAGGCGCACGTTGTCCAGCACGCCGTCCACGCCTTCCGGCTCGCGGTTGTAGAACACCGGCAGCCCCAGCCCGCGGAACGTCTCGATCTGTGCCTTCTGGTTGGTCGCGAGGATCACCAGGTCGGTCTGCAATGCCAGTTCCGCCTCCGGACTCGGGTCGGTGTACTTCACCCTTCGGAGCGCCTTTGCCGCCGCCGGGAAGTCCGAGAACTCGTCGGCGGCGACCACCTGCCCCCCGGCGCCGATGGCAAACAGGATCTCGGTGGCACCCGGCGAGTGGGAGACGATCGCCCGCGCGGGCGCCCTCAACGTCAGGGCGTGCCCGCCGGAGTCCGTCACGGTCATCGGGAACGCCGCGTTCGAGGGTGTCCCGGTGGCGGGCGCCGTGGTCGCGGCCCCCGCGCTCGCGCTCGGGGCGGGCCTCGCCGTCCCGCCGCAGGCGGCAAGCACGGCGGCGAAGAAGAAGAGCGCGGTCGACGAGAGCACCGCCAACGCCGCCCATCGACCGGCCGGGCGAACGAAGACGCGCATCGCACGCATGAACACACCTCCTGCACACGAGGAGGCACGAGACGCCCCCTCCGGTGCGAGGGGGCAGGATGGAGGGCGGGGTGCGCGGCAAGCCGCGCAGCCTGCCGTCGCCTGTCCTCGCAGGTCCGACAAGTGCGCGCGGGCCGGTAATCTGGCTCCCCGCCGGGCCGAAGGCCACGAACGAGTCACAGTTGCGGGACAGCGCCGGTTTCCCACCGGTCTTCCCCGGACACCACGCAGGAACGAGGCGAGTGTAGCACCGCCGCGCTTCCCTGCCGATCGCTATCCGCCGGACACCGGCAGCGGGAACTGCTCCAGATAGGGCAGGTAGGCGGCCTCCACGTCGACCTCCATCGTCAGCAGGTAGCGGACGACGAGGTTGTAGAACCCGATGATCACCACGAGCTCCGTCAGCTGCTCGTGGCCCAGCCCGTCGCGGATCACGTCGAACGCCTCGCGTGAGCCGGCGAGATCCGCCGTCATCTCGCGCGCAAGGCGCAGCACGGCACGGTCGAGGGCGGGCAGGCCGCTCTCCCGACCCTCGCTTTCCGCGATGATTGCGCGCACGTCGTCCGGGGAGACGCCGAAGTCGGTCATCGCGAGCTGGAGGTGGTGCGACCATTCGTATGCGGAGCGTGTGACGTACCCCACCTGCAGGATCGCCATCTCCCGCAGCCGCCGGTCCACGGTCGCGCCGAAGCGGATCCAGTTGCCCATCTCCCAGAAGTTCCGTGACGAGGGGATGCTGTGCGCCAGCGCGCGGTTGAGGTTGATCGGGCGCGCCAGCAGATCGCGGTCCTCCTCGCGCAGATCGGCGGCATCGAGGTAAGGCAGACGGGCCATCGGTGGCTCCTTCGTTCACGTCGTTCACGCCGCGGCATGCGCGGCGTCGAGGTGGAGCATCGGCCGCTGCCACGCCGCCGTCCAGCGCATCCCGCCGTCCAAGACCGCCGGCGCGCTCCTGCCGGAGGTGACCCGTATCATGGATGAGACCGGAAAGGTGCACCCGTGACCACTCCCACCCGCGTCGCCGGATTCTCCACGCACGAAGAGCGCATCGCCGCGCTGCACCGCGCGCTGAGCGAGCGCGTGCTGGTCCTCGACGGTTCGTGGGGCGTCCTGATCCAGGGCTTCGGGCTCACGGAGGCCGATTATCGCGGCGAGCGCTTCCGGGAGTGGCCGCAGGACCTGAAGGGGAACAACGACCTCCTGATCCTGACGCGCCCCGACCTCGTCCGCGGAATCCACCGCGACTACCTGGACGCCGGCGCGGACATCACCTCCACGAACACGTTCGCCTCCACGTCGATCGCGCAGGCGGACTACGGACTGCAGGCGTACGCCGAAGAGCTCAACCGCGAGGGCGCGCGCCTGGGCCGCGAGGTCGCCGACGAGTTCACCGCGCGCGACCCTTCGAAGCCGCGCTGGGTCGCCGGGTCGATCGGGCCGACGAACCGCACCGCCTCGATCTCCCCCGACGCGAACGACCCCGGGGCGCGCGGCGTGACGTTCGATGAGCTCCGCGCCGCGTACGCCGAGGCGGCGCGCGGGCTGATCGACGGCGGCGCCGACATCCTGCTCGTCGAGACGATCTTCGACACGCTGAACGCCAAGGCCGCCGTCTTCGCGATCGACGAGGTGTTCGAGGCCACCGGCGTCACGCTCCCCGTGATCATCTCGGGATCGGTCGTCGACCTGTCGGGGCGCAACCTGTCCGGGCAGACCGTGGAGGCGTTCTGGAACTCGCTGCGCCACGTGAAGCCCCTGGCGATCGGCCTGAACTGCTCGCTGGGGCCCGCGCAGATGCGCGAGTACGTCGCCGAGCTGTCGCGGGTCGCGGACACCGCCGTCTCGGCGTATCCCAACGCCGGGTTGCCCAACGAGTTCGGCGGCTACGACGAGACCCCGGAGGACATGGCGGAGCGCCTGGGCGAGTGGGCGCGTGCCGGCATCGTCAACATCGTGGGCGGGTGCTGCGGCACGAAGCCGCCGCACATCCGCGCCATCGCGGACGCCGTGCGCGGCGTCCATCCGCGCACCCCGGCCCGCGTGGAGCCTCGCCTCCGCCTCTCCGGTCTCGAACCGTTCGAGGTGGCTCGATGACGGCTGCCTTCGGCGCCGGCGCGGAGGCGCCCGGGACGGCGGTCTTCGTCAACATCGGCGAGCGCACCAACGTGGCGGGCTCCGCGCGCTTCCGCCGGCTGATCCTCGCGGGGGACTACGACGCCGCCCTGGAGATCGCGCGCCAGCAGGTGGAGGCGGGCGCGCAGATCATCGACATCAACATGGACGAGGGGATGCTGGACGCCGAGGCCGCCATGGTGCGGTTCCTCAACCTGCTCGCCTCGGAGCCGGACATCAGCCGCGTACCGGTGATGATCGACTCCTCGAAGTGGTCGGTGATCGAGGCGGGGCTGAAGTGCGTGCAGGGGAAGGCGATCGTCAACTCGATCTCGCTCAAGGAGGGCGAGGACGCGTTCCTGCACCACGCGCGCCTCGTGCGGCGCTACGGCGCGGCCGTGGTGGTCATGGCCTTCGACGAGGAGGGCCAGGCGGAGACGGCGGAGCGCAAGTTCGCGATCTGCGAGCGGTCCTACCGGCTGCTCGTGGACCGCATCGGTTATCCGCCCGAGGACATCATCTTCGATCCCAACATCTTCGCCGTGGCGACGGGCATCGAGGAGCACAACAGGTACGCGGTCGCCTTCATGGACGCGGCACGGATGATCAAGGCGCGCCTGCCCTACGCGCACGTCTCCGGGGGCGTCTCCAACGTCTCGTTCTCCTTCCGCGGCAACGATGCCGTGCGCGAGGCGATGCACGCCGTGTTCCTCTATCACGCGATCCAGGCCGGGATGGACATGGGCATCGTGAACGCCGGGCAGCTCCCGGTGTACGAGGAGATCCCCGAGGACCTGCGCGTGCGCTGCGAGGACGTGATCCTCAACCGCCGCCTGGATGCCACTGAGCGCCTGCTGGCGATCGCCGAGGAGTACCGCGGCGGCGGGCAGCAGGCTGTCGCGCCCGACCTCGCGTGGCGCAGCGGCACCGCCGCTCAGCGCATCACGCACGGCCTGGTCAACGGCATCGACGAGTTCATCGTCGCCGACACGGAGGAGATCCGGCACCAGGTGGCGCATCCGCTCGAGGTCATCGAGGGGCCGCTGATGGACGGCATGAGCGTCGTGGGGGATCTCTTCGGCGCGGGGAAGATGTTCCTACCACAGGTCGTGAAGAGCGCCCGCGTCATGAAGAAGGCGGTCGCGCACCTGCTGCCGTACATCGAGGCGCGGAAAGCCGAGGGCGCGTCGCGCTCCAACGGCAAGATCGTGCTCGCCACCGTCAAGGGCGACGTCCATGACATCGGCAAGAACATCGTGGGCGTCGTCCTGCAGTGCAACAACTACGAGGTGATCGATCTGGGCGTGATGGTGCCCGCGGCGCGCATCATCGACACTGCGATCAAAGAGCGGGCGGACGTCATCGGCCTCTCGGGCCTGATCACGCCGAGCCTGGAGGAGATGGCGTACTTCGCCGCGGAGATCGAGCGCCAGGGGTTCACGCTGCCGCTGCTGATCGGCGGCGCGACCACCAGCCGGGCACACACGGCGGTGAAGATCGCGCCGAACTACAGCGGCGCCGTGGTCTACGTGCAGGACGCCTCGCGCGCCGTCGGGGTCGTGTCCCACCTGCTCTCCGAGACGCAGCACGACGCCTACGTGGCGGAGGTCCGCGCGGAGTACGACGCCATCCGCACCGCGCACCAGGATCGCGCCGACGCCGCCGACCGCTATCCCATCGTGGAAGCCCGCGCGCACCCGGCGCCGATCGACTGGGCGGGCTACACGCCCCCGCGCCCACTGGTGCCCGGGATCACGGTGTTCGAGGACTACCCCCTGGGTGAGCTCGCCGCATACATCGACTGGACGCCGTTCTTCCAGACGTGGGAGCTGCGGGGCACGTACCCCGGGATCCTCGATGACCCCACGGTGGGCGAGTCGGCGCGCGGGGTGTACCGCGACGCACAGGCGATGCTCCGGCGCATCGTCGAAGAGCGCTGGTTGCAGGCGCGTGGCGTGGTCGGCCTGTGGCCCGCGAACAGCACCGGCGACGACATCGAGGTCTACGCGGATGACGATCGCCGCGAGGTGCGCGCGGTGGTGCACACGCTCCGCCAGCAGACGGGGCGCGGCCGCGGGCGGCCGGAGAACTACGCCCTGTCGGACTTCATCGCGCCGCGTTCCAGCGAAGTCCCGGACTGGCTCGGCGGCTTCGCCGTCACCGCCGGCATCGGCGTCGACGAGCGCGTCGCCGCGTTCGAGGGGGCACACGACGACTACTCCTCGATCATGGTGAAGGCGCTGGCCGATCGCCTGGCGGAGGCCTTCGCGGAGCGCATCCACGAACGCGTGCGGCGCGAGCTCTGGGGCTACGCCCCCGACGAGGCGCTGGCGAACGACGCGCTGATCGCGGAGCGATACCGCGGCATCCGCCCGGCGCCCGGCTATCCCGCCTGCCCGGACCACACCGAGAAGCGCACGCTCTTCGAGCTCCTGGGCGCCGAGGCGCGCACGGGCATCGAGCTCACGGAGTCGTTCGCGATGACCCCGGGCGCGGCCGTCAGCGGGTACTACTTCAGCCACCCGCAGGCGCGCTACTTCGGCGTCGGCCGCATCGAGCGCGACCAGGTGGAGGACTACGCGCGGCGCAAGGGCTGGACCGTGGAGGAGGCGGAGCGCTGGCTGGCGCCCAACCTCAACTACGATCCCCGGCATCGCGAGCGGCGAGGCTAGCCGCGGAGAGCCGGGCCCCTCGACTCAGTCCCGCCCGAGCGCCCCACGCAGATTGCGCGCGATCGTGCGCGCCGGCTCCGAGAAGTTGAGGGTGTACAGGTGCACGCCTGGTGCGCCCGCCGCCAGCAACTCCTCGCAGAGCCGAGTCGCGACCTCCGTCGCCACCTCGCGGCGGCTGGCGGCGTCATCGCCGCAGGCCAGCAGGCGCGCCCGCAGGTCGGCCGGGAACTCGGTGCCATTGGCGGCGGCCATGCGCGCGATGCCCTCGGCGTTGGTCGGTGGCATGACCCCGGGGATCACCGGCGTCGCCACGCCGCGCGCGGCCATCTCGGACACGAAACGCTCATAGTGCTCCGCGCGGAAGACGAACTGCGTGACCGCGAAGTCAGCGGCACGGAGCTTCGCGGCGTGGTGATCGAGGTCCTCGGCGCGCGAGGCCGCGCGCGGGTGCCCCTCCGGGTGCGCGGCCACGCCGATCGCGAACGGCGCGCGCTGGCGGATGAACGCGACGAGATCGATGGCACGCGTGAAGTCGCCCGCGGGGTGGTCCGGGCCGCCCACCGGGACGTCGCCGTGCAGCGCGAGGATATTCTCCGTCCCCAGCGCGCGATAGCGCTCCACGATGCTCTCGATCTCGGGGCGGGTGTGCGCCACGCAGGTGAGGTGCGGCATGGTCGTCACGCCCAGATCGCGCTGGATATGCTCCACGACCTCGTAGGTGGGGCCGCGCGTCGATCCTCCCGCGCCGTACGTGACCGACATGAACGAGGGACGCAGCGCCGCCAGCCGGCCCAGGGTGCGCTCCAGCCGCAGCGCGCCCTCCTCGTCGCGCGGCGCGGAGAACTCGAAGGAGAGCGTGCGCCCCTGCGCGAGGAGATCGGTGATCGGTGTCATACTGCGATCCTTGCCTGATGTGCAGCGCGGCGTAAAGTCGCCCCACCGCACCAGCCCCGGAGGCGACCATCCAGACGGCCCGCTCGCCTCGCGTCCACCTGCTCCCGGCGAGTGCCACGCCGGACGCTCGCCGCCTCGTCACCGCCCGCGCGCTCCGAGGGCTGGCGGACGGCTTCGTCTCCGTGATGCTGGCCTCCTACCTGCACGGGCGGGGGTTCAGCCCGTTCGAGATCAGCGCGATCGTCACCGGGACGCTCCTGGGATCGGCGCTGCTCACGCTCCTCGTGGGGCTCGGCGGATACCGCTGGAGCCGGCGCCGCCTGCTGTTCGCCTCGGCGGGGCTGATGCTCGCCACCGGCGCCGGGTTCGCGCTCGCCACGAACTTCTGGGTGCTGCTCGCCGTCGCGGTCGTGGGCACCATGAACCCCACCGCCGGGGACGTCAGCGTGTTCCTTCCCACCGAGCAGTCGCTCCTCAGCGAGAACGCGGCCGCGCGCGACCGCACCGCGCTCTTCGCGCGGTACAACCTCGGGGGGATCTTCGCCGCGGCGATCGGGTCGCTCTGCGTCGGGCTGCCCGTCGCCGTCGCGCACGCCGGGGGGTGGCCCCTGGTGGAGGTGCAGCGCGCGTCGTTCCTGGTCTACGCCGTCAATGCCGCCGCGCTGGCGGTGGTGTACGGGCGCATGGCGCCCGAGGACACCCACGAGGCACGCCGTCCCGCCGCACCCCTGCGGGAGTCCCGCAGCGTGGTGCTGCGCCTGTCGGCGCTGTTCGCGCTGGACTCCTTCGGCAGCGGGTTCTTCGTGCAGACGCTGGTCACGCTCTGGCTCTTCCAGCGGTTCGACCTGTCCGTGGAGACCGCGGGCGCGATCTTCTTTGCCGCCGGGCTGCTCTCCGCCGTCTCGCAGCTGCTTTCCTCGTGGCTCGCGAGCCGCATCGGGCTGGTGAACACAATGGTCTTCACCCACCTCCCCGCGAACGCGTTCCTGATCCTCGCCGCCATCATGCCGACCGCGCCCCTCGCGGTAGCGTTCCTGCTCGTGCGGATGTTCTTCTCGGTGATGGACGTCCCCGCGCGCCAGTCCTACACGATGGCGATCGTCCCGCCCGAGGAGCGCGCGGCCGCGGCGAGCGTGACCAACGTGCCGCGCAGCCTGGCGTCCGCCGTCGCCCCCCTGCTGGCGGGCGCGATGCTGAGCGCGAGCAGCGCCGGGTGGCCGCTGATCGTCGGCGGCGCGATCAAGATCGTGTACGACGTCCTGCTGCTGTGGCAGTTCCGCGCCCACCCCGCGCCCGAGGAGCGCCTCGCCCCGGCCACCTCGTAGCCCCCGCGCCGCGCCCGATGCGGGGGCGTGGATTCGAGCCGGGGGCTCTGCTAGGCTGGGCGCGCAGCGATCGAGGAGCATCCGATGAGCGGCTGTCCCGTGCACATCTGGGGACCGATGATGGCCGCCGCGCTGCCCTTCAGCCGCACGGTCCGTGACGCCGTCCGCCTGAGGGCGAACGAACTCCTCCACCGTGCTCCCGCCGAGCCCCCCGCCCCGCGCGAGGTGCACCGCTGGGCGCCCATCGCCCCCGCCGGCGCTCGCGAAGACCCCTCGTAGACGCCCAGGCACGGCGCGAGCGATCCCCGGCCGGTCCTCGCCGGCACCTACTCCCCCGCCAGCGCCTCGATCCCCGCACCGTCGATGCGGTACGGGAGCCACTCTCGCTGCTGCGCGAAGCCGAGGCGCTCGTAGAAGCCGCGTGCGGGATTCCAGTCGAGGACCGCGAGGTCGATGCGCCCCGCACCGCGTTCCTTCGCGACGCGCGCGAGGGCCTGCATGAGCGCGCGGCCGGCGCCGCTGGCGCGAGCATCCTCGACGACGAAGATGTCCTCCACGTACAGTCCGGCGCGGCCCTCCCACGTCGAGTAGTTGGGGAAGAAGAGCGCGAAGCCCACGGCCCGGGCACCCCCTCCGGCCTGCTGCTCGGCGACCAGGCACTCGAAGACGGGACGCTCGCCGAATCCGTCGCGCAGGACGTCCGCCTCGGTCAGGCGCACCCGCTCCGGCCGCTCGTGCTCGAAGGCTGCGAGGCCCCGCACGAACTCGACGATCGTCGCGGCGTCGGCCGGGGCCGCGAACCGCACGAGCGTCTCCGGGGGCGTCTCTCCCATGCGCCGATGGTACCGTAGACGCTCGCCCTGCCGGGGCGACACCGAGGCCACAGGAATGGACCGCGCTTGAACCGGCTCGCCCACGAGACCAGCCCGTACCTCCGCCAGCACGCGGACAACCCCGTCGACTGGTACCCCTGGGGCGAGGAGGCGCTCGCGAAGGCCCGGGCCGAGGAGAAGCCGATCCTGCTCTCGGTCGGGTACTCCACGTGCCACTGGTGCCACGTCATGGCGCACGAGTCCTTCGAGGACCAGGCGACCGCGGCACTGATGAACGACGCCTTCGTCTGCATCAAGGTCGACCGGGAGGAGCGCCCGGACATCGACGCGGTGTACATGACGTTCACCCAGGCGCTGACCGGCCAGGGCGGGTGGCCGATGACCGTGTTCCTGACGCCGGACCTGGAGCCGTTCTACGCGGGAACCTACTTCCCGCCGGTGGACCTGCAGGGACGCCCGGCGTTCCCGCGCCTGCTCGCGAACATCCGCCACGCGTGGGCGGAGGAGCGCTCGCGGGTGCTGGAGTCCGCGACCACGATCACGCAGCGCATCCGCGAGGCGTCCGACAGCATGGCGGTGCGCGGGGGGACGATCGCGCCGGGCGTCCTCGGCGCCGCCGTGGATGGGCTGCGCGCCTCCTTCGACGCGCAGGCGGGCGGCTTCGGCGGCGCGCCGAAGTTCCCCACGGCCACGGCGTTCGAGTTCCTGCTCTGGCACCACGCGACCACGGGCGACGGCAAGCAGCCCGGTGGGCTGGAGATGGTGACGCACACGCTGCGCCACATGGCTGCCGGCGGCATCTACGACCACCTCGGCGGCGGCTTCGCGCGGTACTCCGTGGATGGTGAGTGGCTGGTGCCGCACTTCGAGAAGATGCTCTACGACAACGCCCAGCTCGCGCGCGTCTACCTGCACGCGTGGCAGATCACGGGCGAGCCGCTCTTCGAGCGCGTCGCCCGCGAGACCCTCGACTACCTGCTGCGCGAGATGCGCGACGAGGGTCCCTCGGGGGGCGGCCTGTTCGCCGCGCAGGACGCCGACAGCGAGGGCATCGAGGGCCAGTTCTTCGTCTGGACCGTCGAGGAGATCGACGCCGTGCTGGGATCCGAGGACGGTGAGCTCTTCCGCTCCGTCTTCGGAGTCACGCCCGCAGGCAACTTCGCCGACCCGCACCACCCGGAGCTCGCCGGGCGCAACGTCCTCAGCCGCCCGGTCGCCCCCGAGACCGACGCCCGGGTCGCGGCTCGGATCGACGCGCTGCGCGCCCGCATGTTCGAGGCGCGCGAGCGGCGAACGCACCCCGCTCGCGACGACAAGGTCATCGCGTCGTGGAACGGCCTCGCGCTTTCCGCCTTCGCCGAGGCCGCCCGCATCCTGGACGACGCGAGATACCTGGCGGCGGCGCGGGGGATCGCCACGTTCCTGCGCGAGCGGATGTGGGACGGCGCGCGCCTCCGGCACGTCTACGCAGGCGGGGCCACGAAGGTGGACGGTCAGCTGGATGACTACGCGGACGTGGGCCTCGGCGCGCTGGAGCTCTACCGGGCGACGGGCGACCTCACGCTGGTCGCGTGGGCGGCCGATCTGCTGGCGCGGGCGATCGAGCATTTCCACGACGACGAGCACGGCGGCTTCTTCGCGTCGCCCGACGACGGCGAGGAGCTGATCCTCCGCCAGAAGGCGTTCTTCGACGCGCCGGCGCCCAGCGGCAACGGGTCGATCGCCCTGCTCGCGGCCTGGCTCGGACGCTACCTCGGCCGCGCGGACTGGGAGTCGCTGGCGATCGAGGTCGTTGCGCTGGTCGCTGACCACCTGGAGCGCGCCCCGACCGGCTTCGGCGCCATCCTCCAGGTGCTGACGCTGGCGCTCTCGCCGCACCTGGAGGTGGCGATCGTCGGCGACCCGGCCGCCCGGGCGCCGTTCGAGCGGGAGGCCGCCCGGCACTTCCTGCCGACTGCCTTGCTGGCGCCCGCGGCGAACGGTGGTACTCTGCCCCTTCTGGAAGGCCGCGACGTCGCGGGCGGAGCGGCTGGCTACGTCTGCCATGACATGGTGTGCGACCTCCCCGCGCTTGATGTGGAGACGTTCCGTGGCCAACTCGCCGGCTAACGCCCCGTCCACGGACGAGGGCACCGAGGCCGACCTACAGGCGCACCGCATCCCCGCATGGGCCCCGTTCCGCTTCGCCGACTACCGCCTCTTCTGGTTCGGCTCCGTCGCCGCGACGTTCACCAACCAGCTGGTCGTGCTGATCACCGGCGTCTGGCTGTTCCAGGCGACCGGCTCGCCGGCGCAGCTTGGCCTGCTCGGCGGCGTGCAGCTGGTCGTGCAGATCCCGGGGCTGCTCTGGGGCGGGACGCTGGCGGACGAGATGGACCGCAAGCGGCTGATGGCGCTGACGCAGGGCCTCACGGCCACCGTCCTGGGCGTGCTGGCGGTGCTGCAGGTGATGGGCGCACTGGTCCCGTGGCACATCTACGCCGCGACCGCGGTGATGAGCGCCACGGGCGTCATCGGCCAGCCCGCGCGCGCGGCGCTGACCGCGACTGTGGTCCCGCGCACCCACCTGATGCACGCCATCACCTCGAACCAGCTGACGCAGCAGATCGGCTCGATCATCGCCCCGCTGCTGTTCGGCCTCGTCGCCGTGCGTTGGGGGCTGACGCCCGCCTTCGTCGTGACCGCGCTGACGGCGATTCCCGCCGCCGTCATGCCGCTGATGATCCGCGCCGAGGGCCGCGCCCGGGGCGTCTCCACCACCGGCAGCGTGCCCAGGCGCGTGTGGGAGGGATTCCAGTTCGTCCGCGGGCACGGCATCCTTCCCGGGCTCTTCCTCCTCGACATCGGGATGACGGTCTTCACGTTCTACCGCCAGCTGATCCCGGCGCTGGCGAGCGGTCTCTTCCACGGCGGAGCGGGGGCCACGAGCCTGCTCACCTCCGCCAATGCCGCTGGCGCCGTGCTGGGCACGCTCGGCGTCTTCTTCGCGACGAGGTATCGCGCGAAGGGGATGATGGTCGTCTACATCACGCTGGCGTTCAGCATCTCGGTCTTCCTGTTCGGCACGGTGTCCTCGCTGTGGCTGGGCGCCCTGGTGATCGTGGGCATGGGCGCCTTCGACGCCGTGAGCATGACCACGCGGCAGGCGATGATGCAGCTCACCACGGCGGACCAGATGCTGGGCCGGACACTGAGCCTGGGGACGCTGGTCGCGACCACGGCGAACAACATCGGCACGCTCTGGGTGGGCTTCGTGGCGGCCGGGATCGGGGCGGCGAAGACGATGCAGCTCGGCGGCCTGCTCGCCCTCGGCTGCACGCTCGTCGTCTGGTGGGCGGTGAGAGCACTGCGCGAGTACCGCTACCCGTAGCCGCCCGGCGCCCAGGCGGGCGGGCCGAGCGGGCCGGGGGGCGGCCGCGTCGCGGGCCCTTCGGCCCTGCCGGGCAGGGACGCGCCGGGGTACAGTGCTCTCGCACACCTGAACGAGGTCCGGATGCCCGACCTGCAGCGCCTGATCGATGGCTTCGATGCCGGCGAACTCGTGCGCCCGTTCTCCGGAAGCACCTCGCTCATCGACGTGGTGCGGGCGTCGGCGAAGGCGTGCGGGGTGCACGACATCCCGATGAACAACTCCAGCCGCGCGATCGCGGATCACCTCAAGCGCGCCGAGCACCTGGTCTTCGTGCTCGCGGACGGGCTCGGGATCCAGTTCATCGACCAGCTGCCGCGCGGGTCGTGGCTGCGGCGGCACACGCGCCGCACCATCCAGGCCACGTTCCCGCCGACCACGCCGGTCGCGCTGACGACGATCGCCACCGGCGACTACCCGGCGTGCCACGGGATCACTGGGTGGTGGACGCACCTCCCCTCGCTCTGCGCGCCCGTGACCGTCTTCCACAACAGCCGCTCGACGGACGACGTTTCGCTCGATGACCTTGGCGTCAACGTCCGCGAGCTCTTTCCGCGCGAGCCGCTGCTACCACGCATGCAGCGCGACGTGGCGCTGCTGATGCCGGCGAACGTGGTGGACACGCCGTTCACGCGCTACATGGCCGGCGGCAAGCCCTGCATCGGATATACGCGCCCAGCCGACGCGTCGAGGAAGATCGCGGAGCGCATCGCGCAGGCCGCGGGGCCGACGTTCACGTACTGGTACACACCGTACCCGGACTCGCTCGCCCACGAGCACGGCACGCACGACGATCGGGTGATGGGGAGCGTGGAGGATCTGGACGCGGCCATCGGCCAACTGGTCTGCGCGCTCCGCGAGCACGAGATCGTCGCGCGCATCGTGATCACCGCGGATCACGGGCACCTCGACGTGGGTGGAGCCGGGCATCTCGAGGTCGCCGCGGACGACGCGCTCCTTGAGTTCCTCACGTGCCCGCCCTCGGGCGACATGCGCACGCTCTACTGGCACGTGCGCCCGGGGCGTCACCGCGAGTTTGCGCGCGCGTTCAAGGCGCGCTTCGGGGAGTGGTTCCTGCTGCTGTCAGCGACGGACGTCGAGCGGGTCGGGCTGTTCGGTCCAGATCTCCTGTCCGACACCATGCGCGCGCGGGTCGGCGACTTCGTGACGATCGCGCTGGGACGCGAGGTGCTGCGCTACGCCGGTGCGCCCGGCCACGAGCGCTACCTCGCCCAGCGCTCGCACCACTCCGGCCTGAGCGCGGCGGAGATGCACGTCCCCCTGATCCTGATCGGCACCGAGGGCCACGACCCCCCCGGGGAACTCGACTTCACGGCGCGCCGCCGCCAGTCCTAGGCTGCTGCGACCGGTGCACCGGCAGCCATCGAACGCGGCAGGGCGGCCCTTTCGGGCCGCCCTGCTATGAGTCACCGCGCCGAGGCGCCGCCGGACCGGAACCCGGGACCGGGACCTACTTGCTGAACGTGGAGCAGATCGTGTCCGTGACCAGGCGGGTCACGGTGTACGGGTCCATGTTCGCGTTCGGGCGCCGGTCCTCGATGTAGCCCTTCTTGTCGACGGCCACCTGCCACGGGATCCGCACCGAGGCGCCCCGGTGTGACACGCCGTACGAGAACTTCGTGTACGGGGCGGTCTCGTGCGCACCGGTCAGGCGGCGCTCGATGCCATCACCGTAGTTCTTGATGTGCAGGTCGTGCTTCGGACCGAGCGCCTTGGCGGCGCGCTCGACGTAGTCGTACGACTCGCGCATCTCCTTGGTGGAGAAGTTCGTGTGGCAGCCGGCGCCGTTCCAGTCGCCGGAGACGGGCTTCGGGTTCAGCGTCGCGCTGACATCGAAGTCCTCGGCGATCCGGTAGAGCAGCCAGCGGGCCATCCAGAGCTGGTCGGAGCACTCCACCGGACCGATCGGTCCGATCTGGAACTCCCACTGCCCGGGCATGACCTCCGCGTTGGTGCCCGCGATCTTCAGACCGGCCGCGATGCAGGCGTCCGAGTGCGCCTCGACGATCTCGCGACCGAAGATCTCGTCCGAGCCCACGCCGCAGTAGTAACCGAACTGCGGGGCCGGGAAGCCGTTGTCCGGCCAGCCCAGCGGCTTCAGCCCGTCGAAGAACGTGTACTCCTGCTCGATGCCGAACCACGGCTCGTGCTTCGCGTACTTCTTCGCCGTCGCCACCAGCGCGGCGCGCTTGTTGGACGGGTGCGGCTTCATGTTCGTCAGCAGCACCTCGCAGAGGACCAGCAGGTTGGCTCCGCCGCGGATCGGGTCGGGGCACGTGAAGACGGGGTTCAGGACGCAGTCGGACGCGCTGCCCTCCGCCTGGTTCGTGCTCGAGCCGTCGAAGCCCCAGATCGGCGGGGTCTGCCCGTCCTCGATGATCTTGGTCTTCGAGCGCAGCTTCTGCGTCGGGACGGCACCGTCGATCCAGATGTACTCAGCCTTGTATGGCATATCCCGCCTTCCGTTGATCCCTGCTTGAAGCCACTGGCGGCCCCCGTAATGCAGGGACCTTATGCTAGCCACGTTTCAGGAGTATTTCACACGCCTCACGCGCGCGCTCGGGGCGCCCTGCGGCGTTGAGGCCGCCCGCTTGATGATGCGCCGCCCGCGGTTTGCGAGCACCCCCACCCGGCCCGAGACTGGAGAGGCGCCCCCGGAGCGACACATGCGGTTCCGTCTGCCGACACCGGTGCTGCTAGGCCTGATCGCCCTGGCGATCGCCATCCTGCTCGCCCTCGGCGTCTGGCAGGTGCGGCGGGGCGAGGAGCGCGCGAACCTCGTCGCGACCCGGAACGCGCAGCTCGCCGGCGAGCCGCTGAGTACCGCCGAGGCCCGCACCCGGGCTGTCCCCGACCCCGCCGCCCTCGACTACCGCCTGGTGGCGATCGAGGGCACGTGGGACGGCGATCGCGTGATGATCCTCGCCAACCGCGCGCGGTACGGCCTGAAGGGCGAGAACGTGATCCAGCCGCTGGTGATCGCGCCGGGCGAGGCCGTGCTGGTCGACCGCGGGTGGTACCCCGTGGGCCAGCGCGCCGCCGTGCTCGCACGCCTCCGAGAGGGAGGCAATGCCGGCGCCCGCGGCGTCGCACGGTACATCGAGGGCCTCCGTTCCAATCGCACGCCCGCCGGGACGTGGACCGGCCTCTCCCCGGATTCCATGGCGGCGGGGCTGCCGTACCGGCTGCTCCCGTGGTACGTCATCGAGGGACCACTGCTCTCCGAGCGCGACCCGATGCCCGACAGCTATCCCGCGCAGGGCTTCCTGCCGTACAGCAGCGACACCCCGCACACGGAGTACGCGATCACCTGGTTCGGCATCGCGGCCGCCCTCGCCGCCGTCTCCGTGATGCGCTTTGTGATCGAGCCGAGGCGGGCCCGCCGGCGCACCGCGGCGCTGAAGATCTGACCGGCGGCGATCCGTCCGCTACGATCCGTGCTCGCCGCGCCCGGACACCCGGGATCGCCGAGCGCCGGACGCGAGCCAGCCGAGGGAGAGCACGATGAACGCCCCAGCCACGCCCCCGAAGGACGTCCTGACCCAGACCGAGGCCGAGGCGCGGGCCCTCCGCGTGGCGGATGTCGCGTACGACCTGCGCCTGGACCTCGTGCGGGGCGCCGCGACCTACCGCGGCGCCCTGACGGCCACCTTCCGGCACGCGGGCGCCGGCCCGCTCTTCCTGGACTTCACCGGCCACCGCATCGACCGTCTGGAGGTGAATGGCACGACCGTGCCCGCGCCGGACTGGACGGGGACACGCCTCACACTGGACGGCGCCCTGCTCGCCCCGGACACCACCGTCCACGTGGTCTACGAGAACGAATACGACCACACGGGCGACGGCTTCCACCAGTTCAAGGACCCCGAGGACGGCGAGGAGTACCTCTACACCAACTTCGAGCCCTACTCGGCGCACAAGCTCTTCCCGTGCTTCGACCAGCCGGACATCAAGGCGAGCTATCGCCTGACGGTCACCGCGCCCGCCGCGTGGGAGCTGATCGCCAACGCGCGTGTCGAGTCTCGCGCGGCGGCCACGGACGGCGGCGAGCGCGCGACGACGACGTTCGAGCGGACGCAGCGCTTCTCCACGTACCTCTTCGCCCTCATCGCCGGGCCGTTCGTCGCCTTCCGCGGCGACCACGAGGGGATCGCCCTCGGCTTCTTCGCGCGGAAGTCGCTCGCCCCGCACGTGGACGAGGCCGAGCTCTTCGAGGTCACGAAGCAGGGGCTGACGTTCTACGCCGGGTTCTTCGACTACCCGTACGCCTTCGGCAAGTACGACCAGGTCTTCGTCCCGGAGTTCAACGCGGGGGCCATGGAGAACGTCGGCGCCGTCACCCACTCGGAGCGCATGGTCTTCCGCGACCCGCCCACGGACACGCAGCGCCTCGGCCGCGCTGAGGTGATCCTGCACGAGATGGCGCACATGTGGTTCGGCGACCTGGTGACCATGCGCTGGTGGAACGACCTCTGGCTGAACGAGTCCTTCGCCACGTACATGGCCTACCTCGCGCTGGACCAGGCGACGCGCTTCCGCACCTCGTGGCAGGCGTTCAACGCCGGGATGAAGAACTGGGCCTACCGCCAGGACCAGCTGATCACCACGCACCCGATTGCCGGGGAGGTCGCCGACACGGACGCCACGTTCCTGAACTTCGATGGCATCACGTACGGCAAGGGCGCCGCGGTCATCAAGCAACTCGTCGCCGCCATGGGCATGGATGGCTTCCGCGCCGGGATGCGCGGCTACTTCGCAAGGCACGCCTTCGGAAACACCACGCTCTCGCAGTGGCTGGACGCCCTGGGCGAGGGCGTGGGCCGGGATCTGCACGGCTGGGCGCAGGCATGGCTGGAGACGCCCTCGCTCAACACGATCGCCGCGCAGGTGGACGCGGACGGCGATCGCGTCGCGGCGCTCACGCTGACGCAGACGGCCCCGCCCGCGTATCCCACCCTCCGCCCACACGTCATGGACATCGCGCTGGTGCGCGAAGAGGCCGGCGCGATCACGATCCGCGAGGTTCCCGCGCGCATCGAGGGAGCGACCGCCACGATCGATGCGGCACGGGGCGCGGCGCTGCCCGCGCTCGTCTTCCCGAACCACCACGATCACGACTTCGCGAAGGTCGCGCTGGACGAGCGGTCGCTGGACTTCGTTCGCGAGCACCTGGATCGCATCGACGATCCGCTCCTGCGCCAGCTGATCTGGCAGGCGCTGTGGAACATGGTGCGCGACCAGCAGCTCAAGTCCACGGAGTACCTGGATCTCGCGGGCGCGAAGGTGACCACCGAGCAGGATCACGAGCTGGTGGAGACGATCCTCGGCACGATGTCGGCGGCGATCGCGCGCTTCGTGCCGGAGCGTGAGAAGGCGGCCGCCGCGCACCGCTTCTTCGCGCTCGCGCTGGAGGCCCTGCGATCCGCCACGGACGGCGACATGCAGATCACGTGGGCGCGCACCGTCATCGGCAACGCGATCACGCCGGATGACATCCTCACCACCGGCCAGCTCGCCGACGGCGGCATCGAGGTGCCCGGACTCACCATCGACCAGGACATGCGATGGAGCATCGCGCAGCGCTACGTCGCCTACGGACTGCCGGGCGCACAGGCGCGCGTGGGCGCAGAGCAGGCGCGCGACCCGTCCGACCGCGGCCAGCGCGCCGCCCTGCGCTGCGCCACCTCGAAGCCCGACGCCGCGACGAAGGCCGAGGCGTGGGCGCGCTTCCAGACCGGCATCGGCGGCTACGGCTCGCTGCACCAGACCAGCGCCGCCATGGGTGGCTTCCACTGGTGGGTGCAGCGCGATCTGCTGGCGCCGTACGTGGAGCGATACTTCGAGGCCCTCCCCGGCCTCTTCGAGCGCGAGGAGAACGAGTACGCCACCGCCTACTTCGGCGGCCTGTGGCCGGGCTACCTGGTGGAGCGCCCGACCCTGGACCGTGCGCGCGCGCTCCTAGCGACGCTCGGCGATACACTCCCGGTGCTCCAGCGCTCGCTTCGCGAGGCGATCGACGACCTCGAGCGGGCGATCCGGTGCCGGGAGTTCGCGGCGCGATGAAGCTACCCCTGTCCCCGCGCCGCAAGCCGTTCTACGGCTGGGTGATCGTGGCGGCCGGCGCCGGCATCGAGTTCACGGTGGGCGCCCTGATGCAGCAGGTGTTCGGCGGGTACGCCGCCGCGCTCACGCGCGAGTTCGGCTGGAACCGCAGCACGATCGGCGTCGGCTTCTCGCTCTCGCGGCTGGAGAACGGCATCCTCGGGCCGCTGCAGGGATGGATGATCGACCGCTTCGGGCCGCAGTGGGTGATCCGAGGCGGCCTCTGCCTGTTGGCGGTCGGCTTCATCGCGTTCAGCCAGTTGCACTCAATCACCACGTTCTACCTCGCCTTCGGCCTCATGGCGCTGGGCGGGGGCCTGGCCGGGTTCATGCCGATCACGGTGGCGGTGGTGAACTGGTTCGACCGGCAGCGCGCGCGGGCGCTGGGCATCGCACAGATCGGCTTCGCGCTCAGCGGCGTAATCGCGTCGTTCGTGATCCTCGCGATCACGCAGATCGGCTGGCGCGAGGTGTCCTTCGCCTCGGGGATCATCGTGCTCGTGGTCGGACTGCCTATCACGGCGCTCATCCGCGGCCGCCCGGAGGACATGGGCCTGCGCCTGGACGGGCTGACCGAGGAGGAGGAAGCACGCCTGCGCGAGCAGGACGCCGCGCACGCGCGCGTCTCCAGCAGCACGCCGGTCGACTTCACCGCGCGGGAGGCGCTGACCACCCGGGCGTTCTGGCTGATCTCGCTGGGGCACGGCTCAGCGCTGCTGGTGGTCGGGGCGGTGATGGTGCACCTGTTCCTGCACCTCACGGATTCGCTCGGGTACTCGGACGAGCACGCTGCGATGTTCATCCTGATCATGACGGTCAGCCAGATCGCGGGGCAGCTGGCCGGCGGCTTCCTGGGCGACATCATCAACAAGCGCATCATCGTGGTGACGTGCATGGGGATGCATGCCGCCGGCCTGCTGCTGGTCGCGCACGTGGGAACGGTCCCGGCTGTGATCGCGTTCGCGGTGCTGCACGGCGGCGCGTGGGGCGGCCGAGGTCCGCTGATGCAGGCGCTCCGCGCGGACTACTTCGGCCGCGGTTCGTTCGGGAAGATCATGGGCTTCTCGTCGATGATCACGATGTTCGGAACGATCACCGGGCCGATCCTCGCGGGCTGGCTGTACGACCGCACGGGGTCCTACACGGTGGGATTCACCGTGATCGCGCTGCTCGCCGTCCTCGGGTCACTGTTCTTCGTCTTCGCCACCCGCCCGCCCCTGCCGAGGCGCCCGGAAGGCGCACCGCCCCCCACGCCGGAGCCCGCAGTGGCCCTCGTGACGCACTAGCGGCCCCGGAGGCGCCTCGACGCGCGATCCGCGGCGGCGGCGCGCCAGCGGCAGGGCGTCACGCGCGCTTCGAGGCGGGCGGCCACGCATGCGGAGCCACGCGAGGAGTCAGTTGAGGCCGACTCGTGCCCTGAATTCGGTCACGGAGATGATTGGGATGCCCCACTGCCTCGCCTTCGCCGCCTTCCCGGACTGTGAAGCGACGTCGACCGCGACCACCAGGTCACAGGCCTTCTTTGTGACACCAGCGACGGGCTGAAACCCGGCCTGGGCCGCGGCGATCTCAAGCGCTTCCCGTGTCCATGGTGCAGCGTCGCCGGTGAAGCACACGCGCATCCCGTCGGTCACGGGCGGGACCGCTCGGACCGCCGTCAGGGAGGGCAGGAAGTCCTCATGAACGCCCAATGCCGCAGCTACGCGGTCGAGCAAATCGCGCTCACCACGGGTGACCATCCCGTCCCTCGTCGCCGCCTGCACCAACAGCCGCATGTAGTGGGAGTGCATCTGCGTCGTGTGGACCGGGTCAAGGCCCAGCTCACGGGCCAGCGCGTCCAGCTCCTCGCGCTCCGCCCGATCGATGACTGCGTCATCGAGCACCCAGTTGAGCGCATGGAGATAGGCCAGCATCCGCCCATCGCCGGTCGGGAGCCGCAGCGGCGGGCGAACGCGCGCCATCGCGGGAACACTGACCTGGACCGCTTCGCGTCGCAGCGTGCGCGCTTCGGCGGACGGGGGATTGACGATCGTTGCGGGACTGAAGGGAACGCCCTCGTCGTGGAGGAGGCGGAACAGGTCGGCCGTTGCCTGGGCATCGGCGAGCGCGCGATGGTGGTTGGCCAGCGGGATCCCCATCGACGCGCACGCGCGGTCCAGCGAGCAACCCATGTACCTCAGGGTGTCGAAACCGAAGCCCTCATCGAGTTGTGATCCGGCGCGAGCGAATTCCTGTGCGAGCATCCGGAGGTCGAATGGGAGGTTGTGAGCAACCAGCGCGCAGCCATCCAGATGCGCAGCGATCGCCCCACCAACCTCCATAAACGTGGGTGCCGAGCTGACCATGCCGGCCGTAATGCCGTGGATTCCAGTCGGACCAACGTCGCGACCAGGGTCGATGAGCGTGTCGAACTCTTCGACCGTTCGGAGATCCTCGTCAAGGACAATCACCGCTGCCTCAACGACCCGATCGGCCCGCCCGAGTCCCGTCGTCTCGACATCGACCACCGCATACCGCATAGCGTCCCTCGCAGGAGCGTGCGAATTGTACGCCAACTGGAGTAGGAGTGCCCGGCGCGGTGCGAGCGTCCCCAATCGAGGACCCCGGCGCGCGGCTCAGGGGCGGTGCGGCGTGTCCTCGCCGTGCTCGGCGTGCCCGGCGGGGGCGTCGACCGTAGCTGTAGCGGCAGCGTGGTGCGCGTGGCCTGAGTACTCGTCGCGGCGGAGCAGCATGCCGAGGTACATCGTCGCGAGCATCGCGAGGTGCCCGACGACGTTCAGGAACGACTCCGTCACGACGCCGGCGCGCATCGCGGGGAGCAGGACGATGAACGGGAGCGTCATTGCGAGTGCCATCTCGCCGATGCGCTCCCAGGAATGCCCCCGGTAACGCATCCACGCGCCCATACCCACGTTCATGTACACGACCATGAGGACGGTGCGAACGAGCGGCACGGTGCTGACGGCGCTGTCGTGCATCTGGTTGTGCATGCCGAGCGCCATGAAGGTGATCGGGCCGAGGAGGAACATCCCCGCGAACATCGCGAGGACCATCTCCAGGTAGTGACGCGCGAACGGTGACATGTTGAGTGGCTCCTGACTGGGGTCGTCCCCTGCAGCTAGCCTACCCCGGCCGCACCTCGGCCTCCACTTCGCGTCGCACGAGGCGGATGACCTTCACCGAGATCATGAGCGCGAGGGCGATCTCGTCGTCCGAGCGGCCTGCGAGGATCCACGAACGCACGCGCTCGTATTCCTCGCGGGCCGGCCCGAACCCCACCATCGCGCGATCCCGAGTCGCTGGCTACGCCTCGATCAGCTGGCGCAGCACGTACTGCAGGATGCCGCCGTGGCGGTAGTAGTCCACCTCGACGGCGGTGTCGATGCGGCAGCGGACCTGGAACGTGGTTTCCTTGCCCGCGTCCGAGACCGCGTGCACCGTGAGCAACTGCTTCGGGGTGAGCCCCGCCGCAATGCCCTCGATGTCGAAGCGCTCCGTGCCGTCCAGGCCGTGCGTCTCCAGCGTCTCGCCGGGGAGGAACTCCGCCGGCAGGATGCCCATGCCGACCAGGTTGCTGCGGTGGATGCGCTCGAAGGACTGCGCGATGACGGCCTTCACGCCCTGCAGCAGCGGCCCCTTCGCCGCCCAGTCCCGCGAGGATCCGGTGCCGTACTCGCGGCCGGAGAAGATGATCAGCGGAACGCCGTCCTGCATGTACTTCTCGGCGGCATCCCAGATCGTCAACTCCTCGCCGTCGGGGAGGTGCCGCGTCCAGTTGCCTTCCTTGCCGGCGAGGGCGTTCTTCAGCCGCACGTTGGCGAACGTGCCGCGCATCATCACTTCGTAGTTGCCGCGGCGCGCCCCGTACTGGTTGTAGTCCTTGGGCAGCACCTCGTGCTGATCCAGGTACTGCGCACCCGGGGAGTTCCGCGCGATCCCGCCCGCGGGCGAGATGTGGTCCGTGGTCACCGAGTCACCGAGGACCGCCAGCACGCGCGCATCGTGGATGTCCTCGCGCGGCTGCGGGTTCCGCGGGAGGTTCTCGAAGAACGGGGGGCGCCGCACGTACGTGGACTGTGGGTCCCAGCCGAAGAGCTCGCCCGTGGGCGCGGCGACGGCGGCCCACTTCTCGTCGCCATCGAAGACGTTGCTGTACTGCTTGACGAACATCGTGCGGTGCACGGAGGCGCTCACGGCCTGGCTGACCTCGGCCTGCGAGGGCCAGATGTCCTTCAGGTACACGGGCTGGCCGTTCTTGCCGGTGCCCAGCGGGTCCTTCGTGAGGTCGATATCCGTGGTCCCCGCCAGCGCGTACGCCACCACCAGCGGCGGAGAGGCGAGGTAGTTGGAGCGCACCTTGTTGTGGACGCGCGCCTCGAAGTTCCGGTTGCCGGAGACTACCGCCGCGACGGCGAGGTTGCCGGAATCCACGGCGGCTTCCACGGGCGCGGGCAGCGGCCCGGAGTTGCCGATGCACGTGGTGCAGCCGTAGCCGACGAGCTCGAAGCCGAGGTCATCGAGGTACGACGTCAGTCCCGCCTCGTCAAGGTAGTCCGTGACTACCTTCGAGCCGGGCGCCAGGCTGGTCTTCACCCACGGCTTCGTGCGGAGCCCCGCCTCCACCGCCTTCTTGGCCAGCAGGCCGGCCCCGACCATGACCTCCGGGTTGGAGGTGTTGGTGCACGAGGTGATCGCGGCGATCACCACGGAGCCGTTGCCCAGCGAGTAGCTCGCCCCCTCGTCGGTGACGAGGAGCGCGTCCTTCGAGGCGCCCTGCCCCACCCACATCGCGATCTCCTTGTCGGAGGCCGCCTTCATCCCGGAGAGGGCGATCCGGTCCTGCGGGCGCTTCGGCCCGGCGAGGCTCGGCTCGATGGAGCCGAGGTCCAGCTCGACCACCTCGGTGTACGTCGGGTCCGGCGTGCTGTCGGTGCGGAACAGGTGCTGCAGCTTGCAGTACGCCTCCACCATCGCGACGTGCTGCTCCTCGCGACCGGTGAAGCGCAGGTAGTTCAGCGTCTCGTCGTCGGGCGGGAAGAAGCCGACGGTCGCGCCGTACTCCGGGCACATGTTCGAAATGGTCGCGCGCGTGGTCAGCGCAAGGTCGGTCAGGCCGGGGCCGAAGAACTCGACGAATTTCCCGACCACGTTCCGCGCGCGCAGCATTTCCGTGACGCGCAGCACCAGGTCCGTGCCCGTGGCCCCCTCGGGGAGTTTGCCGACGAGGCGGACGCCGATGACCTGCGGAAGGAGCATGGCGATCGGCTGGCCGAGCATGGCCGCCTCGGCCTCGATGCCGCCGACGCCCCAGCCGAGCACGCCGAGGCCGTTGATCATCGTGGTGTGGGAGTCGGTGCCGACCACCGTGTCGGGGTAGGCTTCCCCGGTCTTGCCGACCATGACGGTCTGGCCCAGGTACTCCAGGTTCACCTGGTGACAGATGCCGGTGCCAGGGGGCACCACGCGGAACCCGTCGAAGGATCGCTGGGCCCACTTCAGGAGCTGGTAGCGCTCGGCGCTGCGCTCGTACTCGATCTCGGTGTTGATGCGGAAGGCGTCCGCGATGCCGAAGACGTCCACCTGCACGGAGTGGTCGATGACGAGGTCCACGGGCTGGAGGGGGTTGATCTTCGCGGGGTCGCCGCCCAGCGCCGCCATCGCGTCGCGCATCGCCGCGAGGTCGACGACGGCGGGGACGCCGGTGAGGTCCTGCAGCAGGACGCGCCCCACCGTGAAGGCGATCTCGTTGTCGGGCTCCTCGGTGGGGTTCCAGTGCGCGACCGACTCCACCTGCGCACGGTCGACGTTGACGCCGTCCTCATTGCGCAGCAGGTTCTCCAGCAGGATGCGGTGCGTGAAGGGCAGGCGGTCCAGATCGGCGCCCAGTGCCCGTGCGGCCGCATCCAGCCGGTAGATCGTGTAGCTCTGGCCACCGACCTGCAGTGTGTCCCGCGCACCAAAGCTGTTCAGTTTCTCCGCCACCGGTGAGCCCCCATCCTTCATCGCACAGCCATCGCACAGCCGACGTCGCATAGCACGTCACGCCGCGCCCTCGCGCACGCGCGCCGGGGCATCGTAATCCATTCGTGCCTGAGGGCCGAGCGTCCCGATCGGGAGTTACGCGCGGAAACAGCCGGCCAGGTGGTCATTCACCAGGCCGCACGCCTGCATGAAGGCGTAGGCCGTGGTCGGCCCCACGAAGCGGAAGCCCGCCAGCCGCAACGCGCGGCTCAGGGCGCGCGACTCCGCCGTCTGGGACGGCACCTCGTCCAGGCGGCGCCAGCGGTTCTGGCGCCGCTCGCCGTCCACCACGTGCCACGCGAGCGTCGAAAGCGCCTCTGCCCCGCCGAGCGCGACTGTCGCACGAGCGTTCTGGATCGTTGCCTCGATCTTGCCGTGGTGCCGCACGATGCCGGGGTCGAGCAGCAGCCGCGCCACGTCTGTCCCGTCCATCGCCGCGATGCGTTCGATGTCCCAGCCGTGGAACGCGGCCCGGTAGCCCTCGCGGCGGTGCAGGATCGTGCGCCAGGACAGGCCCGCCTGCGCCCCCTCCAGCGTGAGGAACTCGAAGAGCACGCGGCCGTCGTACACCGGCACACCCCATTCGTCGTCGTGGTACGTGCACATCAGTGTGTCGTCACCATCAGCCCACTCGCAGCGCCGCACGTCCCCCCGCATCACGGCTTCCCCCTCGTTCCCTCGCGCAGCCCGCACACGAGAACGGCCGAGCGGTTGCCCGCCCGGCCGTTCGAACGATCGCGACCGCGGCGAGCCGCTAGTTGACCGTCAGCTTGCCCTTCATCCCCGCGTCCTTGTGACCAGGAACGGAGCAGTAGAAGTCGTAGGTCCCAGCGGCGGCCGGTGTGATCTCGAGCTTGCCGCTCGCCTTGGCCTTGAGCAGGGCCTTGATGGCCACGTTGTCGGCCTTCGGGTCCTTGCCGTCGAACTTCGCGGCACCCTCGATCTTGTCGATCGTGAAGTCGTGGTCCAGGGCGCCGGTGTTGTTGAGCGTGATCGTCAGCGTCTGGCCCTTGGTGGCTGTGAGCGCCGTCTTGTCGTACTTGATGTCCTGCATCTGGAGGGTGACGGCAGACGAGGAGCCGTCGCCGGCCGGGGCCGAGGAGCCCCCTCCGGAACAACCCGCCAGGACGATCGCCAGGGCCGCCGCCCCGATGGCGACCGCGCTCTTGAACTTCCGCATGGGTGAGATCGCACCTTTCTCGGCTATGGAGCCGGTTTATTCCCATCAACGATCGCAGCCACCCCGGGTAGCGGCAAGGAGCCGCCCCCGGTTGTGCGGAAGCCGCGCCGGGCGATAGCATGGGTGAGGACGGTCCGCTCGCGGGCGGTTAGCTCAGTTGGTACGAGCGCTCGCTTCACACGCGAGAGGTCACTGGTTCGAGTCCAGTACCGCCCACCAGCGAAGCGAGCCGGCGACGGGGAACCGGGCCGAAGTGGCGGAACCGGCAGACGCGCTACGTTCAGGGCGTAGTGAGCTTACGCTCGTGCGAGTTCAAATCTCGCCTTCGGCACCACCAACCCGTCGGTTTGCTGTTTGAGGTCGTGCGCTCGTAGCTCAGGGGATAGAGCGCTGCCCTGCGGAGGCAGAGGCCGCAAGTTCGAATCTTGCCGGGCGCACCACAGACCTCGACTGAACAAACGGACCTCGACTGCCCCCTCCCCTCCGGCCCCGGCTCTCGCGGCCAAGGACCGCCCCCGCACTTCTTCGGGCCTCGTTCCGCGCCCTGCCCGCTCGGAGACACCGGGGGCCGCGCCGCCCCGACATCGGGGTTCTGCCGAGTCGCGCCAGCCCGGGGCTTCGCCACACTCGAAGAGACGGCTCCGCGGGACCCCACCCGCGCCGTCTGCGGGAGGATCCCCGATGTTCACATCTCAGGCCGTGGCCGACCTCGCCCTCATGCTCTCCGGCGTCACCACCGTCGATGTCGCCGACCGCGCCATCAAGCAGGCGCTCCGGACCACCGGCCTGCTCTCCGCGCCCACCGTGGATCAGGACGACATCGCCCGGCTGCTGGTCGCGCTCGCGGCGCAGGGCGGCCCGATCGAGGAGATGGCCGTGGAGATGGCCATCCACGGCATCGGCGGCACCGGTCCCGCGGCGGGCGGCCGCGCCTCGTAGCCAGGTCCCGGCGGCGGCTCCGGACGGGTCCGCGCCCCGTCGTACGATAGAGGCGTGACCGACGAGTCCGTCCTGCACCAGGTCCACTCCCTCCCGGAGCGCCCGGGCGTCTACATCATGCGAGACGCCCGCGGCGACGTGATCTACGTCGGCAAGGCCACGCGCCTCCGCGACCGGGTGCGCTCGTACTTCGGCTCCTCGCGGAGCATGGAGCCGAAGGTGCTCGCCCTGGCCGGCCAGGTGCGGGTGATCGAGCACGTGGTGACGAGGAACGAGGCGGAGGCCCTCCACCTCGAGGCCACGCTGGTGAAGCGCCACCAGCCCATCTACAACGTCCGGCTGAAGGACGACAAGCACTACCCGTACCTGAAGGTGGACGTGCAGCACCCCTGGCCGCGCGTGACCATCACCCGCCGTGTGGAGAACGACGGCGCGCGCTACTTCGGGCCGTACGCCTCGGCGGGCTCGGTGCGGCGCACGCTGGACGTGGTCAAGAAGCTCTTCCCGTGGCGCTCCTGCACGAAGGAGATCACCGGCAACGACCCGCGCCCCTGCCTGGATTACTACATCAAGCGCTGCATCGCCCCCTGCACCGCCTACTGCACGCCGGAGGAGTACGCCGGGGTCATCCAGGAGACCATCCTGTTCCTGGAGGGCCGCTCCGACGAGGTGCTCCGCCACGTCCTCCGCGAGATGGAGCGCGCCTCGGACGCGCTGGACTTCGAGCGGGCGGCGCGGCTCCGCGACCAGGCGGAGGCGATCCGCCGGGTCACCGAGCGGCAGCAGATGGCGACCACCACGCCCCTGGACGCGGATGTCTTCGCGCTGGCGAGGCAGGACGACGAGGCCTGCGTGCAGGTCTTCTTCGTGCGCGGCACCGTGGTCGCGGACACCGACTCGTTCATGCTCGAAGGCACCGCGGACGCCAGCGACGCCGAGGTGCTGGGCGCCTTCCTCCCCCAGTTCTACGAGTCCGCCACGTACGTCCCGCGCGCGCTCCTGCTCTCGCAGGAGCCCACCGATCGCGAGCAACTGGAGACGATGCTGCGGGAGCAGCGCGGGCGGTCCGTGGAGATCGCCGTCCCGGTGCGCGGGGAGCGCCGCGCCCTGGTCGCGAGCGCCGAGGACAACGCGCGCGAGTCGCTGCGCATGCACCACGTCCGCTGGGTGGCGGACCGCGACAAGACGGAGGCCGCGCTCTCCCTGCTGCAGGAGGAGCTCGACCTCCCGGCGCGGCCCAACCGCATCGAGTGCTACGACATCTCGACGATCCAGGGGACGAACACGGTCGCCTCGATGGTGGTGTTCCGCGACGGGCACCCCGCGACCAGCCAGTACCGGCGCTTCCGCATCAAGACGGTCGAGGGGCAGAACGACTTCGCCTCCATGCACGAGGTCCTGACGCGCCGCTTCAAGCGCATCGCGGAGCGCCGCTGCCGCGACCGCGGCCTGGCGGTGGAGACCGAGATCGCTCCCGCTGATGCCACGATCGGATCGGGCGTGATGGATGCGGAGGAGCCGCAGGACCTCTCACCGTGGGACGAGGTGCCGGACCTCGTGATCATCGATGGGGGCAAGGGCCAGCTCGGCGCTGTGCTGGATGCGATGCGCGAGATGGACCTGCGCGACGTGCCGGTGTGCGGGCTCGCAAAGCAGCAGGAGGAGATCTTCGTCGCGGACGTGTCCGAGTCGATCATGCTCCCACGGACCTCCGAGGCGCTCTACCTGGTCCAGCGCATCCGCGACGAGGCGCACCGCTTCGCGATCACCTACCACCGCAACCTGCGCGGCAAGGCGGCGACGCGATCGGTCCTCGACGCCATCCCCGGCGTCGGGCCGAAGCGCAAGCGCGCGCTGCTGCGGAAGTTCGGATCGGTGAAGGCGATCCGCGAGGCGGACATCGCCGAAATCGCCGCGACGGTGGGTTTCACCCAGCGCCTCGCGGAGACCGTCAAGCGCTCGCTGTGAACCACGACGATCCCGCCGACCGCGCGCTTCGCGCCCGCGAGCGCCTGCTGGCGCGCATCGCGATCGAGGTGTCCGACGACCGGGTGCTCGCCGCGATGCGGGCCGTCCCCCGGGAGCGCTTCGTGCTCAGCGGCGACGAGCCGTACGCCTACGAGGACGAGCCGCTCTCCATCGGCTACGGCCAGACGATCTCGCAGCCGTTCATCGTCGCCACGATGACGGCCGCACTCGAGCTCGACGGATCGGAGCGGGTACTGGAGATCGGCACCGGCTCCGGCTACCAGTGCGCCATCCTCGCGCGATTGGCGCGCGAGGTGGTGACCGTGGAGATCGTCCCCGAGCTGCGAGCACGGGCCGAGGGCGTGCTGCGCGCGCTGGGCATCACAAACGTTACGGTGCTCCCCGCCGCGGATGTCCTCGGCGCGCCCGATCATGCGCCCTTCGACGCGATCATCGTCACGGCGGCTGCGCCCTCCGTGCCGCCCTCGCTCCTCGCACAGCTCGCGGTCGGCGGGCGCATGGTGATCCCCGTCGGCACGCGGGATGTCCAGGACCTGCTCATCGTGACGCGCACGCCGGACGGGATGACACGGCGGTCGCTCGGCGGATGCCGGTTCGTGCCCCTGCTCGGCGCCGAGGGTTTCAGCAACGGCTGATCTCTCATTCGCCGTGATTCGGTGAATCTGTGATTCCCCGCGATCCGGGTCCGGCGACAATTCGCGACGTCTGATCGAGCCTGCGTCGAATCTGCAGCGACTTCGCATCGGGTCCGCGCCGAGTCAGCGCCGGCCCTGCACAGTGCCTTCGCACTGATTCTTCTCTGGCGCAAGTCACGCGGTTATGTAGACAGCACCACGCGCACCCGGTATACATGACGCCCGGCGGGGGACACAGGCTCCATCCGACATCAACAGGCCTCTCGGGGCGATGGATCACCCCGATCGTGCGGTGCGGCGCAGCCGTCAGGGCGGACCGAGCGAGGAACGTCGGGTGCCAGACCGAGTCGAAGACTTCCTGCACTACCTCTCCGCAGAACGCGGATCCTCGAAGAACACGACGGATGCGTATCGCAACGACCTGCGCGCCTTCGCGAGGTTCGTCGCGGAGCGCACCGGCGAGGCGGCGCTCGCGCCGAAGGCAATCGACCGCGGCACGGTGATCGCGTACATCGCGGACCTCAACCAGCGTTACGACAAGACCGCGACGGTCGCGCGCAAGGTCGCCGCCGTGAAGTCGTTCTGCGCGTTCCTCCTCGATCATGGCGACATCTCGTCCAACCCGACGGCGCAGGTCGACTCACCGCGCGCCCCCAAGCCCGTGCCGAAGCCGATGACCACCAGCGAGGTGGACGCGCTACTCACCGAGCCCACCAAGTTCGACTCCGCCGAGGCAATCCGCGACGCCGCAATGCTGGCGCTGATGTACGAGACCGGGATGCGGGTCACCGAGCTCGTGTCGCTCAACATGGACAGCATCCACGTGGACGCCGCGTCGCAGTGGGTGCGCTGCCTGGGCAAGGGATCGAAGGAGCGCACCATCCCGATCCCCGATCCGGGCCGCGCCGGCGCCGCGCTGGGGCGGTACCTGGGCGACTCGCGTCCCGCGCTGCTCAAGAACCGCACCCAGACCGCGCTCTTCGTGAACCGTCGCGGCGAGCGGCTGACCCGTCAGGGCTTCTGGCTGATCCTGAAGGGGTATGCCCGCAGTGCCGACATCGATGAGCACGTGACGCCGCACTCGCTGCGCCACTCGTTCGCCACGCACCTGCTGCGCGGCGGCCGTTCCGTGCGCGACGTGCAGGAGCTGCTGGGGCACGCGAACGTCAGCACCACGCAGGTATACACGCAGCTCGCCGACGAGCACCTGCGCGAGGTCTACGACGACGTGCACCCGCGCGCACGCACGGCATCCGGTGCGTCGCTGAAGGTGGTCCCCACCGGCCTCGCGCCGCTGCGCGATCTGATTCGCCCCGTGCCGAAGGAGACCACGCCCGATCGGGATTGAGCCCTTCGGCGACCCGGACCGCTGCCACAGCTACCCGCCACCCACCACCCGCCACGACCGCTTGTTCCCGCGCCGGTTGTGCGCCACGCGCGGCCTTGCGATCCTGTGCACGTGACGCCGCGCAGCGGCAGTCCGTCCCGCGGCAAAGGGGGGCCCAGGTGGAGATCATCGATGTCCGTGCGCGGGAACTGCTTGACTCGCGCGGCAACCCGACCGTCGAGGTCGACGTGGAGCTCTTCGATGGCACCGTCGGGCGCGCCCTCGTCCCCAGCGGGGCCAGCACCGGTGTTCACGAGGCCGTCGAGCTCCGCGACGGCGACGCCGCGCGCTTTGGCGGCAAGGGCGTCCTGCGCGCTGTCGAGAACGTCGAGACCACGCTCGGCCCCGCCATCCTCGGCATGTCTGCCTTCGACCAGGCGGCGATCGACCAGCGGATGGTGGAGGAGGACGGCACGCCCAACAAGGGGCGGCTGGGCGCGAACGCCATCCTCGGCGTGTCGCTGGCGGTCGCGAAGGCCGCAGCGATCGCCACGGACCAGCCGCTCTACCGCTACCTGGGCGGCGTCGACGCACGCGTGCTCCCGGTGCCGATGTGCAACGTGCTGAACGGCGGGGCACACGCCGCCAACTCCACGGACTTCCAGGAGTTCATGATCGTCCCGGTCGGGGCGCCTTCGTTCCGTGAGGGGCTGCGCTGGGTGGTGGAGACCTACCAGGCGCTGGAGAGGACCCTCGGGGAGCGCGGCCTCAACACCAACACCGGCGACGAGGGCGGCTTCGCGCCGACGCTCGGCACCAACCGCGAGGCGATGGACCTGCTGATGCGCGCGATCGAGGCGGCGGGGCGCCGTCCCGGCGACGAGATCGCGATCGCCCTCGACCCCGCGACCTCCGAGCTCTACGCGGACGGCGTGTACCACCTCAAACGCGAAGGACGCACCGTCTCGTCGCAGGAGCTCGCGTCGATCTGGGAGGAGTGGGCACGCGACTACCCGGTGCTCTCCATCGAAGACGGCATGGACGAGGATGACTGGGCAGGCTGGCAGCTGCTCACGCAGCGCGTGGGCGATCGAGTGCAGCTCGTGGGCGACGACCTCTTCGTCACCAACATCGGACGCCTCGGCCGCGGCATCGATGAGCGCGCGGCGAACGCGATCCTGATCAAGCTCAACCAGATCGGAACGCTGACCGAGACGTTCGAGGCGATCCGAATGGCGCACGCGGCGGGCTGGTCGACGATCATCTCGCACCGCTCGGGCGAGACCGAGGACACGACCATCGCGCACCTCGTCGTCGCCACGGGCGCGGGGCAGATCAAGACCGGCGCCCCCGCGCGCACGGACCGCACGGCGAAGTACAACGAGCTGCTGCGCATCGAGGAGCAGCTGGGCGACGCGGCGATCTACGCCGGCAGGAACGCGTTCCGAAGATGACCGGGCCGCGGGACGCCGGAGAGCCGTCGCCGCAGCGCGTCTCCGGGATGCGCGTGCCGGTCGGGTGGACGCTCCCCGGCAAGCCCGACGGCCTGGACGACACCGCCGAGGACGCGTGGCGGCAGACCGCGTTCACCTGCGCCGAGGACCTGCGCCTGGCCGCCGCGAACCTCGACCTGCAGGCGCGCCTTGCCGCGACCGGGTACACCGCCAGCGCCCGCACGATGGTCATGGCGGGGTACGCGGGGCTATGGAGCCGCGCCTTCAGCGCCACCTCGGACAGCATCGGCCTCGTGCGGCGCGGGGCGCACCAGAGCGCGCTGCCGCTGCTGCGACAGGCAGCCGAGTTCATCGCCGCGCAGCGCCTCGACGATGCGCCGGAGGCCTGGCGGCGCTGGACGCACGCGGCGTACGGGCGCAACGAGCCCGCGCGCGCCGTCGAGATCCCCCTCGGCGAGCGCCCGCCTGAGGCCGCCATCGCCGCCGACGAGCACCTGCGCCTGATCGCCCGAGCGACCGACGACCTCGGTGGCCCCGCCTTCGGCCCGACGGCGCTGTTCGTCGCCAACGAGGCGACCCGCGAGCGCTACCCGCTGAACTTCGCCGACCACGCGTTCCACCTTGGCTGGGCGGAGCTACTGCTGGGCTGGGCGCTGCGGCTCGGGCTCGTGCAGCTGCGGACATCGCTGGACCTCGGCGCGCACTTCCCCGCCCCGGATGCCCTGCGCGCCGAGGCGGCGGCGCACCTGCGCGATGCGGAGGCGCTGCTCGCGAGCCGCGATCGCTGCCACCTCGAGGAATCGCCGGACGCCGGTGGCACCGCCCCCGCGCGGCTGCTGCTCGTTCAGTTCCGCCGACGCCCGGGCGATGCGCCGCGACGCGTGCTGCTGTAGCGGCGGGCGGCCCGGCCGGCGGCTGTCGCGAAATCGGCACAGTCGAGGCCGGCACCCGCCACACCGCTAACCGCCTCGTTCGGTAGAATGTGCACCGCACTCCGCCTCCCCAGCGGGGCCACGAGGAGCCCGCGCCGGGGGGCTCGCGAGGGAACGTCAGCGCCACCAGGGGCACAGCACCGGGGTCGCACAGCACCGGGGAGTCACATATGACGCTGCGAGTCGGGATCAACGGGTTCGGCCGCACCGGACGTCAGGCATTCCGCGCGTGGTTCGAGAACCGCCGGGGCGACTTCGAGATCGTCGCGATCAATCGCGGCCCCGTCGCGCTGCGCACCCACCTCCTGCGCTACGACTCCGACTACGGGCGCTTCCCCGCCGAGATCGTGGACGGCACGGACTCCTTCACCGTCGATGGCCACGAGGTGGCCGTCTTCAACGCGAGCACCCCGAGCGCGATCCCGTGGGGCAGCGCGGACGTGGACGTGGTGCTGGAATGCACCGGCGAGTTCCGTGACGCGAAGACGGCAGGAGAGCACCTGCGCGACTCCGTGAGGAAGGTCGTCATCTCCGCGCCCGCGAAGGGCGAGGACTGGACCGTGATCATGGGCGCCAACGATGAGCAGTACGACGCGAAGGCGCACCGCATCATCTCGGCGGGGTCCTGCACCACCAACTGCGTGGTGCTGGCCGTGAAGGTGCTCCATGACTCCTTCGGCGTGGAGCGGGGGATGATGTCCACCATCCACTCCTACACCGGCGACCAGAACCTGGTAGACGGGACGCACAAGGACCTGCGCCGTGCCCGCGCGGCCGCGCTCAACATCGTCCCCACGTCCTCCGGCGCCTCGGACGCCGTCGGGCGGATCATCCCCTCGCTGGCCGGGAAGTTCGATGGCTTCGCGTTCCGCGTCCCCACGCCGACCGTGTCGCTGCTCGACCTCGTCACCACCCTGCGCGACGCCCCCTCGGAGGGCGCGATCAACGAGGCGTTCATGGCGGCCGCCAGCGGCCCCCTGAAGGGCTACCTCTACTACGAGAAGGACCCGCTGGTCTCCATGGACTTCAAGGGCCACCCCGGCTCCGCGATCCACGACGCCGAGTCCACGATGGTGCTGGACGGCGGCATGGCGAAGACGGTGGCCTGGTACGACAACGAGTGGGGCTACTCCTGCCGCCTGACGGACGTGGTCGCCCTGATCGCGGAGCGCGGCCTCGAGTAGCCCTCGCGGCCACCTCGCGCTTCGCCCGGCGCCCCCTCCCGGGGGCGTCTTTGTGCACCGCCCGCGGACGCCCGGACGGCCCGAAAGATGAGTCGTTTCCCCGATGCATCTGCGGACGGCCGATGGTACGTTATGTAATTAGCCGGGCGGCGGGGGTACCACTGCTCGGAACATGGTGGCGCGGACGTCGCGGCGGCTCGAGCCTGCGTCCGCGCCATCGCCACGCCCAGGCCGTGCCATCCGGCGGGCGTACACTCCGCGCATGCCGCTCAACGCCGCATGGCACACCGCCCACCGCATGCCCTCCAACGCGAAGTTCGAGGAGCGCGCCGCCTGGCACCTGGAGCACCGCGAGCACTGCGGGTGCCGGCCCATCCCGCCGAAGCTCGCGGCCGAGATGCAGAAGCGCGGACTCCTGCCCGCGTAGTCTCGCCGCCGCCCGGCGGCGCCCGGTACACTCGATGCATGCTCGACGCGCTCTCCGAACGACTCCAGAACACCTTCCGCCGCCTCGGCTCCAGCGGCCGCATCGGCGAGAAGGAGCTCGACGAGGCGCTGCGTGAGGTGCGCATCGCGCTGCTCGAGGCGGACGTCAACTTCAAGGTCGTGCGCGACTTCATCGCGCGGGTGCGCGAGAAGGCCCTGGGCCAGGAGGTCCTGAACTCGATCACCCCGGGCCAGCAGGTGATCGGGATCGTCCACCGGGAGCTGGTGACGACGCTGGGGACGGACCACGCCCCGTTGCGCAAGCCCGACAGCGGCATGACGAAGATCCTGATCGTCGGCACGAAGGGCTCCGGCAAGACCACGCTCGCGGGGCGGCTGGCGCTGCGACTCAAGAACGAGGGGCAACGCCCGCTCCTGGTCTCCACCGACTTCGAGCGGGTCGCCGCCAGCGAGCAGCTGCAGGTGCTCGCGAAGTCCATCGACGTCCCGTGTTATGTGGAGGAGCGCGAGGCGCCGGCCGTCGCGGTGGCGAAGCGCGCGCTCGCGGAGGCGAAGCGCCAGAACGCGACGGCCGTGATCGTGGACACCGTGGGCGCTGTGGCGCTGGACGACGATACCGCGGACGCCCTCGCCGCCCTCGCCGACGAGGTCGACCCGACCGAGGTCCTGATCGTCGTCGACGCGATGACCGGCCAGGAGGCGGTGACGCTGGCCCGGGAGTTCGACGAGGCGATCGAGGGCACAGGCATCGTCGTGACGAAGGTGGACTCCGACAGCCGAGGCGGCGCCGTGCTCTCTGTGCGCGAGGTGACCGGGCTCCCGATCAAGCTCATCACCACCGGCGAGCGCCTGGAGGCCCTGGAGGAGTTCCACCCGGACCGCTTCGCCTCCCGCGTGCTCGGCATGGGCGACGTCGTCAGCCTGGTCGAGAAGGCGCGCGCGTCCATGGGCGAGCGCAGCGTCGAGGACATCACCAAACGCATGCGGAGCGGCCAGTTCGACCTGGAGGACTTCCTGGGGCAGATGGAGCAGGTCAAGAAGATGGGGCCGCTGGGGGGCCTGCTGGACATGCTGCCGGGCGCCTCGGGGCTGAAGAAGCAGATGGGCGAGGCCGCCATCGACGACCGATTCTTCCGCCAGAGCGAGGCGATCGTCCGTTCGATGACCCTGCAGGAGCGGCGGAACCCGGAAATCCTGAACGGATCCCGCCGCCGCAGGATCGCCCGGGGGTCCGGGACCACCCCGGCGGATGTGAACCGCCTCTTGAATCAGTTCAAGGATGCCCGCAAACTGATGCAGGCGATGACCTCCGGCAAGGGTGCCGGGGGACTCATGCGCATGCTGGGGATGTAGACTGGCAAGACGTCGACCACGCCGGACGGCCCGCGCGGGCGGCTCGGCACGGCGGGCTCAGGCACGACGGCCCGGTCCGCCCACTATCCAGCGACCAACTCGTTCAGTGATGACGCCGCAGGGCGTCGGTTCCAGCCCGGCCGCACGGCGGCTCCCCGGAGGTTCCCCTTGCTACGAATCCGTCTGCGCCGCACCGGCCAGAAGCACCAGCCCTCGTACCGCCTCGTGGTCGCGGACCAGAACGCGCGCCGCGATGGTGACTTCGTGGAGATCGTCGGGCACTACAACCCCCGCACCGAGCCCTCCACCATCGCCCTGAACGAGGAGCGCATCCGCTACTGGATCGGCGTCGGGGCGCAACCCTCGGACACCGTGCACCGCATCCTGCACACGCAGGGCCTCATCGCCGTCGCCCCCCGCAAGCAGGCGTCCAAGCCCAGTCGCGCCGAGCGCGAGGCTGCGGAGGCCGCGGCGAAGGCCGCCGCCGAGGCGCGCGAGGCTGCCAAGAAGGCCGCCGAGGAAGCCGCGAAGGCGGCCGCCGAGGCCGAGGCCGCTGCTGCGAAGGCCGCCGCAGAGGCTGCCGCCGCCGCTGCCGCTGGTGACGCCCCGGCTGCCGAGTAACCGGTGAAGAAGCTCATCGAATACGTTGCCCGCGCCCTCGCCGAGAAGCCCGACGAGGTGCTGGTCGAGGAGGAGCACGACGGCGACCGCGTCGTGCTGCACCTCTACGTCTCCGAGGAGGACAAGGGGCGCGTGATCGGCCGGGACGGCCGCTGCGCGAACGCGATGCGCTCCCTGCTCCACGTGGCCGCGGTCCGCGCCGGCGTGCGCGCCACGCTCAGCATCGAATAGCCGCCATGCCAGACCCCGTCGCCGGCGCCGAGCAGCCCGCGCCCGGTGAGGGCGCTCGCCCCGAGCCCCGCGAGGCGGCTCGACAGCAGGCGCCCGGTGAGGGCGCTCGCGCAGAGTCGCGTGAGCAGCCTAGGGGCGCGCGAGAACTCGAGGTCTCGCCCGGGCGCGTCGCGGTGGGTCGCATCAACGGCACGTGGGGCCTCAAGGGCCACGTGAAGGTCACCCCCCTGAGCACCAACCCCGAACGCCTCAAGGCCGGCGCCACGGTCCTCGTGCGTGGCCGCCCGGCGCAGATCCTCGAAGTCGTCACGCCCCAGGGCTACCCGATCATCCGCTTCCAGGGCTACCCCGATCGCACGGCCGCCGAGCGCCTGCGCGACACGCTGATCGAGATCGACGAGGCCGACCTCCCCCCGCTCCCCGAGGACGAGTACTACGTCGACGACCTGGTGGGGCTCGACGTCGTCACGACCGCCGGGGAGCCCATCGGGCGGCTCACGGAGGTCCTCGCCACCGGCGCGAACGACGTGTACGTGGTCGCGCGTCCGGGGAAGCGCGACGCGCTCATCCCCGCGATCGGCGATGTGGTGATCTCCGTGGACCTGCCCGGCAGGCGCATGGTGATCGAGCCGGTGCCGGGCCTCCTCGACTAGCGGACACGAGCGGACGTGCGCCGGTCCTCCGTTTGCCGCAGGCACGAGGGCCTTCCTATACTGATCATTCTGTTGGGGGCGTAGCTCAGCTGGGAGAGCGCTGCGTTCGCATCGCAGAGGTCAGGGGTTCGAATCCCCTCGTCTCCACCAACTCCACATAGGAACCTGAACAGTTTCCGGGTGCGGCCCCAGCCGCAGCCCGGAGCAGGGCCTCGAGGCCGGGGACCGGGCGGAACCCGGCGACGGCGCGAGCCGTGATGTCCACGTACACCTCCTCGACGGCCGCGCCCAGCAGCTCGCGGCGCTCACGTTCGTCGGCGCGCGTCCACAGCGCACCCAGGTCTCGCACCAGCCCGAAGGCTGCCTCGATTGGCGGGGCGCTGGTGCCCGTGGCGGCGCGCAGGCGGGCGTCGATGTCCGCCATGCGCAACTCGTACTCGGTGTCGCTCAGCGCTCCAGGGACCATGTAGGCGCGCGCCAGGCGGCGCTTCGCGTCCTGCAGGCGCTCCAGGTCGCCTGCCGGCGTGAGTGCGCGCTGCGCCTCCTCGAGGGCGGCTCTGAGCGCGCGATCGTCGAGGCGGATGGCGGCGAAGACCTCGCCCATCTGCTCGTCCAGCGCGGAGGCCGCGATGCTGCGTCCCGTCGTTCGACACGGGCGGCCGTGGCGCTCCTTGTAGACGGCCCGGCCGCTCCCCAGTGTGTCCGTCCACAGCGGCCGCAGGCAGTGTGTGCAGTGGATGCGCCCGGCGAGCGCCCCGTGCGCCCGCCGCGGGCCGACGATGGTGCGCTTCTCGCGGCGCGAGGCGGCGGCGTGCCACAGCTCCGCCGTGACGATCGCCTCGTGGCGGCCCGGGTGCTCCTGCCCCATGTACGAGACGACGCCGAGGTAGAAGCGGCAGCCGATGATGTCCTTCACGGCGAACCCGGTGAAGGCGTTCCCTCGGCGGGTTCGGTGGCCCTCGGCGTTGAGCCACTCCGCGATCGCCCGGTAGGACTCCCCGCGCGCACGGCGCTCGAAGGCGCCACGCACGGCCTCGGCCGCGTGCTCGTCCACGACGGCCGCTCCGGCCTCGTTGCGGTAGCCGAAGGACGCCAGCCCGATGGTCTCTCCCCGGCGGGCGCGCTCGGTCAACGCCTTCGTGACGTGCTGCCCCAGCAGGTCCGAGGAGAGCTCGTGCGAAGCGGCCATCACCGCCAGCGTCATCTTCCCGACTGGCGAGGTGAAGTCCATGCGCTCCATCAGCGAGACGAAGCCGACATCCGCCTTCCCCAGCCGGGTCAGCGTGTCCCGCTGGACCCCGCCGTGCCGGGCCCAACGGCTCAGCTCGTGAACGATGACCACGTCGAACCGCCCACGCTCGGCGTCGGCCAGCAGGCGGGCGAAGGCGGGGCGCTTCGCGATCACGTCCGTGTGCGCGCTCACGCCCTCGTCGGCGTAGATCTCGACCAGGTCGTGCCCCTCGCGCGCACATGCCTCTTCGATGGCGCGGCGCTGCGCCGCCAGCGACAGGCCGTCGACCTGCATCTCCGAACTCACCCGCACGTACCCCGCTGCTCTCATGCCGCCTGGTCCTTCCGCTCCCGCTCCGCCTGCTCGCGCAGCGCGATCGCGGCCGCCACACGGCCGACGGTCCGCGCGAGGGTGTCCACGGCAGAGCGTACGACGGCGGGCGGCTGGTGAGTCACCGGGCGCCTCCGCAGGTCTCCATGTGCTCGTCGAGGCGCCGCGCGAGCTCGATCGTGGCGGTGGATGCGTCCAGGATCTCCGGGGCCTTCAGGATGAGCCGTACGGCCTCCACGGAGGTCCCGGCGCGGATGGCGCGCAGCAGGACCTCGTTGCGCCGGCGGCCGCGGGCAATGTCCGCAGCCGTGACCGCGGGCACCTCCCCGATCAGCTCGCCCTGGGTGTTCATCGGGCGGCCTCGTCCCGTTCCGTGAGCAGTTCCACGAGCTCAAAGCGCACCACCCACAGCGAGTTGGTCGAGCGCCGCCATCCATCGAACACCTCGCGCGGTGTCGCTCCACCGAAGAGGGTCAACCCGTGCTCTGCGAGATAGGCGAACCCCTCACCCTCCCAATCCTCGTCGGGAACGTCACGCGCGGCCTCGAGACGGGGAGCCGCGGTGAGGCGGATCGTGCCGACGCGCTTCCCTTTGCCAGTGCGCGGGTTCTTGTCCCAGGCCTGCAGCAGATCACCCGGGTTCAGTGCGTAGGCGTAGGACTCTTTCCACTCGCGTCGCGTGACCGTCTTGCGACCGGCCAGCAACGCAGGCGTCGTCTCTGCGAAACTGATGATCCTCATGCCACCACCGCCATCACGCGATCGCGCGCGGCGTTGAGTTCCTTCATCTGCTCCTCGGACCCTCCCGGGGCGTCCGGGTGCGCGCTCTTCGCCTTGACGCGGTACATCGCCTCGATCTCGTCGGCGGTGGCGCCCGGGCGCAGCCCGAGCACCTCCCACGGGTCGCGCGCGGTCGCGGGGGCGGCGAGCTGCATGAAGGCCGACTGCATGGTCTCGTACACGCCCCGGCGCTCGATCATGCGCATGTCGTCCAGGCAGAGGCGCAGCACCTTCAGGTTGAGCGAGGAGGTCTCGTAGTCGTCCATCGTGAGCGTCACGGTGCGGCCGTCCTTCACGAAGACGACCGTGACGGCGCGCTCGGCCCGCGTGACCGCCCGGCTGTTCGCTCGGGAGAGCATGACGTTCGGCGAGGCGCTGTAGTCGCGCACGCCCCACATCCGGAAGACGCCGTCGAGCTTCTCCATCTCGAAGTGCCAGCCCTGGGCGTCCGGCGGCCGGTAGGTCTGCGTCATCCGTTCCACTCCTCGCAACCGTCGCTGGTGGTCCACGGCGCCATGCCGTTCGCGGCCGCGATGCGGGCCGCCTGGCGGAACTGCTCCTCGAGATCCGCGGGGACGGGGCCGTGGAAGCGCGGCATGACCTGGCAGGCCCCCTCCTCGCCGGCCGCACCGCGAGCGGCGGGGTTGAACCGCGACTCGCAGTAGCAGGCACGCAGGAGGTCGTACTCGTGGGCCTCCGGCGCTGCGTGCAGGTAGGCGCGCATGACCTCCACGGAGACGGTCCGTGCGGTGGCACCGGACGCGAGGACGCGCGAGAGCCCGGCCTGCGGCGTCGGGATGTAGAGCGTGGCGGCCGGGGATGTGGTCAGCTCGGACGCACGCCGTTCCAACGATGCGCCCGAGCCAGGAGGTGCGCCTGCTCCCCCATCCCCGACCGTTACCCCCGCAGGCGCGGGACCACGCAGCCACAGCGATCCGATCAGCACGAGAGCGACCGGGACAACGGCGAGCGCCTTCATGCGGCCACCTCCGCGATCTCCACGAAGATGCCCTCGTCGCGCCAGTCGGGGACGCCGACGATCGGCGGCTGGCCGAGCTGGACGGTGAGGTGCGGGTAGCGGTCCTCGACGATGAGGCGGGCGGCGTCGCCGGGTGCGGCGCTCCGGCAGCCCAGCGCGTCGATCAGGGCCTTGCAGGCCGCGATCAGGTTGTCCGGGTCAGCGGCGCGGTAGCGGTCCGCCCAGCGCATGTAGCCGCTCGGCCAGGCCCCGTCGTACTCACGCTTCGGGCGGCGGCTGCTGTAGCCGGCCGTCAGCGTGACCACGGCGCGGTCGAGCGGCGCGGCAGGGCGGCCGGCGCCTTGTTCCTGCCGCGCGATCGCCGTGACCACCTCGGCGCGATAGGCGGCGACCACGGGCGCCTTCTGTGCGCCGTGCTTCCGCCGGTTCGGGCTCAGGTCCCGCGGCGGCAGCGGCACGAGGTACCGGTAGGTGGTCACGGGATCACCTCGGGGCTGTAGACGTGCCATGTCTTGTCGGCGCCGATCCCGCGGTACGCACCAACCCGCGCGAGGCGTTCCGTTGGCTGCAGGTGTGCCGGTTCCTGGGCGAGGTGGTTGGCGGCGGACCACCCGCATGCGCCCTCAGGAGTCCAGGCGGTGCATACGCCCGGAGTCTCAGACTCGGGAGCTGGGCGGCCGCCGTTCGTCTCGTGCCACCAGCGGTGCGAGTTCTCGAGGATGCGGTTCTCTTGCTCGGATCCGCCCCACAGTCCGAAGCCGGGGTCGTGCCCGGGCAGGCTGCATCTGATCCGCCAGTTACCCGCCGAACCGTACGGCTCACAGACGAGCGCAGGCGGCCAGGGCGGGTCTGGAATGCCAGCGATCGGCCCGAAGATGTCCAACTGCAGCGCGGACACCACATCGCTCATCGGTACCACCCGATCGGTGGCGTGCCCTCGGGTATGCCTGGACCCCAGAAGAACCAGGCGTACTCGATGGAGTCGCCGCCATTGCCCGTGAAGTCGGGGCGATCACGGAGCACGCGGATCGCGCGCGGCGGGTACTGCTCTAGCCAGTCCTGGCGCTCGTCCAGCCCGCCCAGCACGTTCAGCCGCAGCAGGAAGGCCGCGATGGACGGCTCCAGGTACTCGATGGTGTGCCGGAGGAACTCAAGCGCCGCCGAGAACGGCGGGTTGGCAATGACGACATCGGCGATCTTCGAGAAGCCGAACCCGGTGAAGTCCTCTGTGAAGACGAGGTCCGCGCCGGCGGCGAGGAGCCGCGCCTGGTAGTCATCCTTTCCGGCCGCGAGCAGTTCGGCGTGCTTCTGCGCCTCGAACATGCTCACCGCTCGATGCAGCGGCATGTCCTGCGGGAACGCCTCGACGCCAGCGATGTGCGCGCGCGACCCGAACACGGCCCGCGCCTCGCGCGTCAGCGCGCCCATTCCGGCGCCGGCGTCGATGAACGACACCTCGCCGCAGCCAGCCAGCATCTGCTCCAGTTCCAGCATGGCCGGGCGCGCGGCCACCGCCGGTGTCTCGTAGAAGTCGTTCTTCTCGCGGACCGCCCCACGATTCGTGCTGCTCACGATCGCCCCTCCTCGCGCGGCGCGAGCGCGCGGGTCCACCACTGGCGGAGCAGCTCCGCCGAGGCGATCACGACGACGGCGATGAGCGCGATCATGCGGTCCTCCCGGCGATGAGCAGGACGGTGATGTGCCCGCCGAAGCGCATCTGCTTCGTCTGCGCCGCGGAGAGCTCGCGGTAGGTGCGGCCGTCGAGCTCGAGCGCGGAGGCGACGTGCATCCAGCAGGGCGGCGGCGACCTGCGTCACCGGCTCGCGTGCGGCGTCTGCGATGGCGATCACGCCCCCGTCGTCCTTCAGGCGGCGCACCTCGAGGCACTCATGCACCAGGAGCCCGGCGGCGGGCTTCTCGCAGCCCTCCACGATCATCAGCGTCTCGGCGTATCCGCTCTCGCCGGCGAAGAAGGGGCGCTGGCACGTCACGCGCGTTGTCGCCGGCAGCGCGACGGCGGTCATGGAGCCACTCGAGCGGAGCCCCACGACCGCCGGCGCGTCGTTCACCCCCGTCGTCATGCGACACCGCCTTCCGTGCACGCTTCGCATACGCCGTCGGGGCGGAGGTACTGGGTATGGTCGCCGCAGACGCGGCAGATCCGTTGGCGGTTGAGGTCGGCGATGACGGATTCACGGAAGGCGTGCGCGAGGGCCGCGGTGATATCCCCGGGCACTGCGACAACCTCCGGCAGCATCCCGCGGTCGACCCACGCCCGGACCATCACGTGCAGTTCGCCGAGCATCGACTTCTTCAGTTCCTCGTCCGCCAGCATCTGCGCGACGTACTCCTCCATCTCGGCGCCCACATCCTCGATGACTGTGGTGAGTTGCTCCTCGGTGTTGAGCAGGTAACTGATCGCCGAGTACGCGCCGGCGTAGAAGGTGTCGCGCATCTGCTGCACCTGCACGGGAGGCGCCAGCTCGGACAGCACCTCCTCGGCATATGACCCCCACAGCGCGCGGATGCGGTCCCTGCGAGTGACGGTCATGCGACACCGCCCGCCGGGTAGCCACGACGGCGCGCCTCCAGGCGGCGCGTGAGTTCGTGCAGGTCATGCTGAGCGCGCTCGGCGCGGCGGCCGGCGTCCGCCTGGTGGACGGCGAGGTCAAGGGCGTCGTCGTACGCCGCGAGTACGAGGCGCGCGTGAACGCCGATGCCGGACTCCGGCATCTCCTCGGCGCACAGCCGGAGCATGGTGATCGCCAGGTGCTCGAAGTGCCCGTACTGCGGCTGCGCGCTGCCCGCGCGTGCGAGGACGATCTCGCCGCGGAGCGTCGCGAGCTCCCCCGCGATCGTGGGGTCCACCAGGCTCAGGCGCGGCGCGCTCACAGCGGGAGCTCCGGCGCCTGCGGATGCAGGTTCGTCCCCTTGCCCGAGGTGTCGGTGATGCGGCGGAGCACGAAGGTGATCCCGTCGGGTACATCCCACTCGACGTAGACGGGCATGAGCACCGCGATGAACTCGTCGTGCTCGCTGTCCAGCGAGAAGCGCGCGACCTGCGGCGACTTGCCCTGCGCCGGCGAGTACCAGCGCACGAACATCGGCGACTGGTCCTTCGCGACCTCGGTCGCCTTCGCGACGCGGGCGATGAACTCCGGCTGCACCGCGAACTGCGCGATCCGCTCCGGCTCCTGGGTATGGATGGTGTCGATGACGCTGCTCAGGAGCGACTCGACGTCCGGGAACGGGTGCGGAGCGGCCTCGCAGGAGTAGGACGTGATGCGCTTCCCGTCGCGGTAGGTGATGTTGACGGGCCGTGGCTGCTCCCGCGTGCCCCCCGAGATGAAGTCGATCGAGACCGGGCCAAGCCAGTCCTCGCCGTGGGGGCGCGGGATGGCGCCGAGGATGCGAGCGGCGTCGTAGGCGTGCAGCATGAGCACGCCGTTCGCGTCCGACTCGCACGCGATCTTCTGGACCGCCAGCGTGTAGCCGTCGGCGGCGGTTCCGATCGCCCACCCCGCGCTGAACTCGACGCGGATCTGCTGGAGGGCGAGCGGGGCGTCCTTGCCTGATGCCACGAACAAGAGGCACCGCGCGAGCAGCGCGCGGAGGTCCTCCGCCTCCATCTTGACGAGGACCTGCTGACGAGGCCCGAGCGCCTGGTCGAGAATAGAATCGGAGATGTCCCGCTGTTCGGTCGCCATCAGATCGCCCGCTCCCTCTCCTGCGCGGTCGCGTCCTGGGCGCGCAGGTAGCCTTCCAGTGCCGGCGGGAGCTTCAGGAGCACCCAGCCGCGGTCATTGCGTGACTTCTCCAGCGCCGCGTCGACGCCCCAGGCGGCCGCCAGCTGCTCGGCGTGCTCGTGCAGGACGTCCACGCCGCCGATCCAGTTGCCGCGCACGCCGCACGGCCAGAGCGCCTGCACGGTGGCGTCGTTCGCGGTCATGACCTCCGGACGGGTGTCCAGGAGCACCTCCAGCGGCGGCGCGCCGAACGCGGCGCGGGCGCGGTTGATGGCGTCCAGGGCGGCAGCGCAGAGGTCGGCGGCGGTCATGCGGCCGCTCCCTGCTTCGCCGCGTCAGGTTGCCCGGCGCGCCACGAGACGACGCGCTGGTGGCAGAGCTGGCAGTGCGCCCGGTCCGGCAGCTCACCGTCCTCCAGCAGGAGGTTCATGACCTGCCCGCAGAAGGACCGCGGCAGGCCGAAGTCCGGCAGCGGCGCCAGGCTGTGCACGAAGCGACTGAGTCCGCCGTGTCTCGCCTGCACGACGCGGGAGCCGATGAGCTCGGGGTGCTGCTCGACGGTGCGGCGGCTGAAGCCCTTCACGAGGCCACCGCCATGCACTCGGTGATGCGTGCGCAGACGCGCGCGCCCGACATGGACGCTCGGCCGGTGCTAGACTGGCGCGCGGTCTCCCCCCACGAAGGTCGATGCCGATGACTGACTTCGAGGGAGAGCGTCCAGTATCTCCGCCGGCACCCCCTCCACCACCCGCTCCCACGGTCGCGCCTAGCAGACCGGAACAGGCGGGTTACGAGGGACCGCGACCGCAGACCGGCCCGGCGCCACAGCGCCGCTAGAGCTGCTGGGCCATCCAGACCGCGAAGGCTGCGCCGCCCGCTGCGAACGTCACGCTCGCAGCCAGCGAGTAGTGATACATCGCCTGGATGGTCGCGGAGTTGCGCCGGGCATCCATGCCCGCCGTGTGAATGAGGTCGGCTTTGAAGCGCGCCGGGTCGTAGTGCAGCATCGCGGCGTGCATGATGTCGGGTTCCGGCAGCCAGAGATTCGACCGCCGGAAGCGCGCGTACCAGACGATCACCGTCGCCAAGAGCACTGCCACTGCCGAGGCGATGAACCACGGCGAGCGGTAGTCGGCGTGCTCCGCGGCGTTCGCCACGAACGCCAGTGCGGCCACGAACGTCGGGAGCATGAGCGTCGCCCTGGTGCTCGATGTTGTTGTTCGTCGACCGGGTGAGCTCGAATAGCTTGTGTGGCGGGATGCGGATGAACCGGCAGAACTCGGTGATCTGGAACTGCTGCGATCCGAGGTACTGGGCGTCCTCGTTCGAGAGCCCGGTCTGCGCGATCCAGTCCATGCCTTCCTCGAGGATGAGCGCGCCGCCGGCGCCCTCGCCCTTGAGCTCGTCCAGGTCCGACTTCAGGCGCCCGAATGCGCGGTCCGACAGCACGCCCGGGTGCTTGTATGCGCCGCCCGGGCGCGCGGCGTTCTTGAACACCGCGGCCCCGTGACGCTGGAGCGCCATCGTCAGGCCGAGCGCCTGGCGCGCCTGCCCCAGGATGCTCATGCCGTGCACGCCGTCCAGCGAGAAGCCGCGCAGATGGAAGACATCGCGCGCGGCGAAGTGTTTCTCCGCCCCGCTCGCCATCTGCACGTGATAGATCAGGCCGAAGTCCGCCAGCTGCTCGATCGTGACGTGCCCCGGCTTCACCGGCAGCAGCTCGCGGAGGCCGCCGTCGACGGTGTTCTTCAGCGCGACGAAGTCGCCGCGCAGCAGCGTGATCGCGGTCCCGAGCTCGCGGAACTGCTGCGAGTCCATCCACGTGTTCGGCGCGTCGTGCAGCAGCCTCCAGTACGGCGAGTCGGTCGCGCGCTTGCGCTGATCGTCCGAGACGCGCATGTACACGGGCCACGGCAGCTTGCCGACGTCCTCGGACACATAGCGCACGCCGGCGGCGAACGCCGAGACGTTCATCGCCGTCGTCTCGCTCACCTCCATGCCCGACCAGGTGGGCTCCCCGCGACGCAGGAACGCGGCGAGGTCCTCGGAGGTGTTGATGTCGAGGTTCTTCGCGCGAAGCGCGCGCGCGATCAGGCCCACGGCCGGACCGTGCCTCGAAGCGGATCGGTGTCTGTGAAGAGAAGGCGCAGCAACCACACGAGGTACCCCGGAGGTGACCTGTGCGCTGCGCGTGCGGGAGGCCTGCTCCCGGCGTGGCGGCGGCTATCCGTTTGTGCCCGATTATGTGATCGGGCGTAGGCACCTTGTCAATACGCCCCGCGTCAAGACCGCGGAGGGAGGCGGGCGAACCACCAGATGCCGCCGATAATCGCCCCCGCCGTCCCCAGGAACTCCCCCGCCGTCCATCCACCTGGCGTAGCGGGCACCGAAGCTGACCCAGATATTCCGCCCGGTGTGAACAGAGCGAAGAGGACGCCGCAGACGGCCCCCACGGTGACGTTGACCAGCAGTTTCGGCATCTCGTCCTGGCTTTCCCCGATTCGGTGTCTCGCCCAACGAGATGTTACTCGCGCGAACAAGCGACCCTCGGCTGCGGTACGCTCCCGCAGGCGGTTGGCCAAGACCGCCAGCGGGAGGTGCCAAGTGCGCGACTGGTTCAGGTTCGCCCCTGAATTTCTCCGTAAGTCATTCATGCGGGCGGACTCTGCGTCGGGAACTATTCTCGGTGTGGTCCTCGTCGTCATCTCCGCTTTGCTCGATAAGGATGTTCCTCGGAATCTCAGTGCGTTGCTAGCGGGGATCTTCGTGATGGAAGGCACCTACGCAGCGTTCCGCGCCGAACGGCTCTTGCGTGAGAATCGAGAGCGGTACTTCAACATCTCCGCAGCAGCAGTTAGTCCCCCAAATGAAACGCGGTCTGGCGGATGGCTTGCGGGGATTGATGTCCGGGCGAAGGTTACGCTCAGTCCGGGAGACAAACGCAGCAAGGTAGAGTACTGCATGCTCCACGTGTACGGCCGTCGGCGATCTTGGCGATCACTATTCATCTGCAAACGCCGTGAGTTGATCACCATGATCTTCGGCGCGGAGGTCCCGGCGATTAGAGGATTCGCTGGGTTCGTTGACCCCGAGGCAGCGAGCACCGGCCAGTGCAACGTGTTGCCTGTTGTCATCGATCCCGAGGGACGCGCAGTTGACGTAGACCTGCGATTTGCGACCCGCAAGGGTGAGTTCGGGCCAGACGGGCGGCATGTCTCTGGGAATCTTGAGTATGAGATTACGGGGCTGTCGTTTCAGCCCCGCACTTCGGCTACATGCGGCCTATGGATCGCCCCCACCCGCTAGCCGCCGACAAGGGCGTTCGATTCGTCCATTTAGACGGTGGGCACCGCGTCCGAAATGTTCTCGTCCAACAACGCCTTGATGTCACGGGCTAGTGGTCAGAGGACCCTGCTGACACGGTCCCGCAGTGGAGGTGCAAGTCGAGCCCACGCCCCGCAGCGCGGATTCGGACACTTCACGCGGGCGTCGTCGCCGGAGGCCGCGATCCGGAAGCCGAACCGGTAGCCGCAGGTGCAGGCCGTCCAGCCATCCTCCTGGACCACCGCATCGACCTCGCGGCGATTGAGCGGCGCCGGTTCCGCCACCACGGCCTATCCGACCTCGGTCGCCGCGAGCGCAATCAGCCCCGTCCCCAGCATCGCGAGCGCCGCCAGGCCCGGCGGCGACCCGGCCACCACCGCGGCGATGCACGCCGCCCCCGCGATCGCGCAGAGTGCCGCCACCAGCCGCACCGTGTTCACAGGCGTCTCACCCCTCGCTCTTCGTAGACCGATTCGGACTGCGGCTCCGGGCTGAACATCAGTGCCCGCGCCAGCGCCATGAGGAAGGCGACCGCGGGGTCGATCTTCGACTGCGGTGCGTCCTTCGCTGGCATCACGTCTTCGTAGGCACCGACCTTGCCGGTCACATTCGACATCGCCCATGCGAGCACGGGGTCGCCGTTGTGGCGGATCGCCGCCCGGACAACCAGGCTGTCTGCTTCCTTCATCGGCTCGTTGAACGTCGAGTACCCCTGCCGGAACTCGACCATCGGCACCCCGTGTTCGTTGAGCATCCCGGTCGCGAACTGCCGCGCCTCACGCGGGTCGTACGGCACCTCTCCGACCTCGAAGCGCCGGTGCCATTCGAGCAGGTCGCGCTCGATGAACTCGAAGTCCGTCGTCTCCCCCTCGGTGACGGTGATCGCGCCGGTCTTCGCCCAGCCGCTGTAGGCTGCCGTGCGAGCGTCGGCGATCGCGGCGCTCGGCAGGTAGTACCGCCCGAAGGCGTAGTAGAGCCCGTCTACCGGGAAGACCGCGACCATCGCCGCGAGGTCGCGCCGCGTCGCGAGGTCGATACCGATGAAGCAGCGCCTTCCGTCGAACCAGCCCGGGATGTCGCTCGCTCGCGGCTGGCGGCCCGCGGCGACGATGCTCCGCACCCTCCGAGCCCGGCGCGACAGCACCGAGTCGGTGCAACGCGTCCGCCACGCCTCAAGGTCGAACCAGGGCGATCCAGAGCGAACCCACACGTTGAGGCGCTTGGTCAGGAACTCGCTCCAGCGCGCCGGCGCGGCCGCCGCCTGCGCGTGAGCATTTGAGAACTCGTCCTCGTACACGGACACGCCAAAGTTGGGGTTGGCCTTCCGCCAGGTGGTCGCGTCGTGGGGGTCGTCGTCGTCGTCGATCGTGTAGATCAGCCCAAAGACGCGGTCGAGCTCCGGCGATCCGAGCATGCCCTGGAGGATGCCGACGATCATCGTCCGCACCTCGAAGCAGATGCTGCCGAGGTCGGCGCCGGCGGTCGTGATGCTGAGGAGGAGCGAGTTGCGGCGAGCGCCGCGGCCCTGGTCGAGCACCTCATAGACGTCCGCGGTCTTGTGCGCGTGCAGCTCGTCGTTCAGGCCGAGGTGCACGTGGAGCCCCTCGTTCGCGCTCTGCTCGCGCGTGATGGGCTTGGCGATCGAGGCCGTGCCGGGCTGCAGGATCTGGTAACGCTCGACGACGATCCCGTAGCGTTGCAGGAGGTCCGGACTGCGGCGCGCCATCTCGCGCGCGTCATCGAACACGATGCGCGCCTGGTCACGCGTGGTGGCGGCTGAATAGACCCCTGCGCCTGGCTCGCCGTCGAGGGCGAGCATGTAGAGGACGATGACCGCGCCCAGCGTGCTCTTCGCGTTCTTCCGCGGCACCTCGAGGTACGCCGTGCGGAACCTCCGGTAGCCGCTCTCGCCGTGAAGCCACCCGAACACCGACGCGAGGAAGAACACCTGCCACGGCTCCAGCCGGATCGTTGACTGAGTGCCGTCTTCTCTCGCGCGCGCCCACTCCCCCTTGATGTGCGGCATGAGCTCGGCGAACAGGCACGCCCGGCGCGCGGCGCGCTCGTCGAAGACGTACGGAAACTCAGCCGTGCCGGCGCGGTCGAGGTCGGCGAGGTGGCGCTCACAGGCCAGCCTCGTGAGCATGCTCGCAGGGAGCCTCCCCTCAACAACGTCACGAGCGTAGCCCGTCGCCACCTCCGTCCACACCTTCGGCGGCGCGGCCGTCACCATCACGCGCCCCCTCCCGCCGCGGGTCCGTCGAGCGCATCCCACGGGTTCGAACCGGTCTTCGCGGCATCTGCAGCGATCGCAACCTTCGCTCGGTACGCCGGGTTTGCGCCGAACCGATCGAGCGCGGCCATGAGGCGGTGCCAGCTATGCCGCGTCGCCTCGATCGCGGGATGACGCTTCGTGAGCGTGCCGGAGCGCTCGGTGTTGTTCGTCCGGTACCGCCCCTCCCGCGCGAGGACGAGAGAGTCCTGCACGTACTCGACGAGCGCCTCAACGGCGAGTGCCAGAGTGGCTCCGTCCGCCGGGGTGATGACCTTCAGCGGCTCGAGCGTCATGAAGAGGTAGGCCCAGGCACGTCTACGCGGCCCCTCGTGCACGGCACGGATCGCCCCGACAAGCGTTTCTCGTCGCATCCGCGAGTACCCCGTGATCCGGAGCGCCTTGGCCTGCTGCTTCAGGTGGTCCACGGTGAGCCGCGAGAGTTGGGCCTCGACGAGAGCCGTGTCGAGCTCGCCGAGGAAGTATGGGAACGCCGGCTCACCGGCGACGAGCTTCGGCATGGTCCCTGGCGCACCCGCCCCGACCTCTACCCTCGCCCCCCGGATGACCGACAGGCGGCCGTGCGGGCTCGGCGGCGGTCCAGACATTCCCGGCACTTGGCGCCCCTTTCAGCATCCCGCCCATTTGGTGTCAAACCCTGCACGCGATCTAATTCAGGTAAGACGGCGGTCTCCGACGTGCCCCGGCGGGCGAGGATCCTGACCCCCCTCCCTCCCGGCGTCGCCTCGACTCAGCCGCCTCGGACTGCGCCTTCCGCGCGTTGCAGGAGGGATGCACCGCCCGCAGGTTCGACATGCTGTCGCTGCCGCCGAGGGCGCGCGCAACGACGTGGTCAGCCGAGGTGGCGCCGGGCCGATGGCAGAGATGACACACGCCGGCGTCGCGCTCGAGAACCAACTGCACTGTGCGGCGCCACGCGCGACCGAGCGGCGCAGTGGGGGTACGTCGCCGCGCGAACGGTCGGACCGGGGCGACACGATGCACCGCACAGCGCGCCGTGCTCGGCTCGGCGTACGCGCCGCAGCCCGCCTTCGTGCACAGCACCGGCGGCGCCAGCGGCGGCATCAGCGGCTCCTCGAGACCTGCGGAGCTGGCGTGGGCGTGGGCCGTGGTGCCGCGGCCCGCCGGCGGGCCCACACCTCGAAGCGCTCGATGCTCACCTTGCGGATGACGACGGCGACGTGCCGCCACTCATCGGCACCAACGCGCCCCTCGGCCTCCAGGCGCTTCGCCTCGTGGAGGGCGACGGAGCGCAGCGTCTTCTTCAGGGTGAGCGCCTGCTGCTGGTTCGGCTTCTCGGCGATGAACGCAGGCACGCCGCGCGGCAGGCCGCGAAGGATGGGCCTCCAGTCGCTCGGGCGCGCGCGCCGCTGGAGGTCGTCGAACTCCTCGTTCGTCATCTCGGGCATCAGTCGCGCTCCCCTCTCGGAATCGCCTCGTTCGGCGTCCAGCCCGTGCGGCTGCGCGGGGCCGGCACGCTCGGCGCGTACGGGCCCTCGATGGCGCGACGGGCGGCACGCTCCAGGCGCTGACGAGCTCGCACGTCGGCGAGGCGGTACGGCAGGCTGGAGCGCCCGCAGTCGCCGCAGCGGCGGACACGCATGCCGCGGTGCCCCACCACGCGCTGCTCGGTCACCGTGCCACCGCACCTGCAGGTCATCGGTGCTCCCTCCTGCTGCTGATTGCCGCGCGTGCGACCTCGACGATGGCCGATGCGACCCGGCTGGCGAGCTGTCCCCACGTGATGTGCCTGGTGGCCGCGCTTCGGCGCGCGTGGCGTGGCGATCGCGGGGCTGGTGCGCTGTTCACGATCCGGGGCCTCTCGTTCACGGTTCCCGTGGTTTCGTTCACGGCCGGCCCGCCCTCGGTGGCGTCGTCCGCGTCGATGCTGTCGAGCAGGTCCACGAGCGCCTCGGCGGGGATGCGGGCGACCAGCCTGCGCGCCTGCTGGTCCTCGAGCGCCGACCGCACGATGGCTTCGAGCCACGCGGGGGGCGGGTTGAGCTGGTCCTTCCGCGAGGGGAAGCGGCTGACCTTGCGTGCGACGAAGCGACGCCCCTCGTCGTCCAGATCGGCCCAGCCGTTCGCCAGGTCGGTCGTCGGCTGGACGTGGAAGAGCGCCTGGATCTCACCGCGAGCGGTGAGGACGGGACGGAAGGGTGGCTCGTCTCCTCCGCCACCACCTCGGATGTCCGAAGCCTCCGGATCCGGAGTGTCCGGAGTCGAGATGTCCGAAGCGGGATGTCCGAAGCTGGACGACGACGACGACGACAAAGGATCGCGCGCGCGAGGCTGAATCTGAATGTCCGGAGCTCCGGACATTTCCTCGGGCCGAATGTCCGGAGCTTCGGACATTGTTCGCGAAGCCCCGGCGGTCGTAATGTCCGGAGCTCCGGACATTGCTTCGGGGTGCAGGGGGGTCGGCACACGGCCACCGGCTGGCATCGCGTTGAGGCAGTAGGTCAGCCGCTCGGCCTTCCCCTGCGTCGAGACCACGCCGGTGCGACGGGCCTCGTTGAGCCAGCGGCGCACCGTGCGGACGTCCACGCGCAGCGCGAGCGCGAGCTCCTCCTGCGGCCCCGTCCAAGTGCCGCCCCGATCCGCCCGGCGTGCGATCTCCCGCACCAGCCGCGTGCAGCCCGAGTCGCCCTCGCCGCGCCGCGGGAAGGGCGTCACCGTCGCCTGGGAGATGTCGTGTGCGACCATCAGGTCGCCGGTCGTAGGTTGCTAGCGCCCCCGCCGCTTCCTACTCACGCTCGCTCACTACTCGCCGGCTTCTCCCTTCTCCCCTTCAGTTGGCGCTTCGCCGATCACAAGAGCGCGGTGCGTGCATCTACGCCGCCCGTTGCACCGTCCAGACTCCGCCGCGGAGCGGTGGAGGCGCGAGGGAAATGATTCCCCTCGTCTCCACCACCAACACCCCACCGCACGCTGCACCACATGCCGCACCGCATCGGCGAGAGCGGCCGGGCGGGCCCCCATTCCTGCGGCCGCGTCCGGCGCCCCCATGCACCCCGGTGGCGCTTCGCCCGCAGCCGTGCCAGCCTGTGCCCAGCCCGACCCCGAGACGAGGCGCGCCCCCGCGCCTCGCGCGTGCCTCGGACGCGCGTATCCTGCCGGGGTTGGGTGTGGAGCGCACCGGCGAGGAGTGGCCGTGACCACGAGCGGGCCAACCAGGACCGAACCCCCCGTGGATCTCGATGATGCGACGGGGCGACGCTTTCGGACGTTCGATTCGCTGATCGATGTGCCGGCGTTCCGCTGGTACCTGCTCTCCATGACCGGCAACTGGTCGGCGCTCCAGATGCAGCAGGTGGTGCGGGGCTTCCTGGCCTACCAGCTCACCGAGTCGTTCGTGGCACTGGGCCTGGTGGAGCTGGGCAACTCTCTGCCGCGCGTCGCGCTCGCGCTCTACGGCGGCGTGGTGGCCGATCGCGCGAGCCGCCGCGTCATGGTGCAGATGGGACAGGGGATCAGCGCCGCGATCGCGATGATCCTCGCGACCATGCTCTTCACGAACGTGCTGCGCTTCGAGCACCTCGTGATCGCGGCGGTCATCCAGGGGTCGGTGAACTCGTTCGCGCTGCCCGCGCGGCAGGCGATGATCCCCGAGATCGTGGGGCAGACCCGCGTGATGAACGCCTTCGCCCTGAACGTCTTCGCGCTGAACACCATGCGCCTCGTCGCGCCGGCGATTGCGGGCGCGATCATCGCCGCGATCGGGTCCGCCTGGGTGTTCGCGGTGATGGCGATCCTCAACGTGCTCGCCGTGGTCGCCATGTTCCCCGTGCCCGCGATCAACGCCGCGAGGCGCGCCGCGACCACGGGGGCGACCATCGCGGCGGCCGCACCGGTGCTCGACACGCACGGCCGCCGCGCGTCCCGGACCGGAACGCGCGAGATTGGCGACGCCTTCCGCTATCTGCGCGGCCAGCGCCTCCTGATGATCCTGCTCGGACTGCAGGGGATCACCGCGGTGCTGGCGCTGCCATACCAGCGGCTGCTGCCGGGCTTCGTGGACGAGGTCCTGAGCAGCAGCCCGGAGGAGACGGCCGTGCTGATGGGCCTGCTCCTGACCTTCACTGCCGTGGGCGCGCTGGTGGGCTCGCTGCTCATCGCCTCGCTCCCGAACCGGGCGCGCGGTCGGCTGCTGATCGCCAGCCTGGCGATCTTCGGCATCGGGCTGCTCGGGTTCGCGCTGTCACACTGGTTCTGGGTGAGCGCGGGCATTGTGCTGGTGCTGGGGGTGGGGCAGGCGGGCCGCCAGTCCCTGATCAACATCCTCATCCAGTCCACGGTGGCAGACGAGTTCCGTGGACGTGTCAGCAGCATCCTGCTGCTCGAGGACGGCGTGGACTCGCTCGGGATCTTCGCGATCGCGGTGCTCGCCGCTGCGGTCGGTCCACAGGCCGCCCTGGGCGCCGTGGCGGTCGCGCTCCTCGTCCTGGCGGCCGGACTGTGGGGCACCCGCACCGTGCGGCTCCTCGACTAGCCGCCGCGCCCCACGCCGCGTGGCGGCGGGTCAGTTCACGTAATTGCCGATCGTCCGGCCGTGGGCGTCGGCGATCGCCTCTTCCAGCCGCTGGTACAGGTACTGGGCGACCTCGTGGGTCAGTCGACGCGCCACGGAAACATCCATGTCCATCAGCGCGTGGATCCCCGAGACCGGGATCGTCAGCACCTCGCAGTCCGTGTCGGCGACGCCCGTCGCGATGTAGCGATGCGGCGGGACGATGGCGGCCACGCCGAGGATCTCCGGCGCGGTCATAAGCAGCGACGCCCGGGTACCCACCAGCGACGGCACTCGGACCAGCCCGCTGGTGATCAGGTACAGGGTGTGCCCCGCCTCGCCGCTCTCCGCGAGCGTGGTTCCGGCGGGGAACCGGCGCTCCTCCATCATCTCCGCGATGTGGCGCAGCTCGGAGTGACCGAGCTCCCGGAACATCGGAGTCTGGCTGAGCGGGGGGAGATAACGGTCGACGTCGGCCATCCGGACCTCCATCGGGCGAAACGGCACCCTCGGTCGTGCAGCGCCCCCACCCCGCCACAGTCGAACCCGTGAAACCGTAGCACGCGGGAGATCGCCATCCTCGTACAATCGTGCGACGCCGTCGACGAGGCCCGCGCCCTCATCAGCCCGCTCGCGATGCCCCCCACCCGGTCATTGCTGCGCGGCCTTCGATGCAGCGGGGCCGAGACCGCCCGGCCTCGTCCCGGCCGTCACTAGGCCCCGGCAAGGCGTCCCCGTAGACTGAACGTCGAGTGGCCCTCGTAGCTCAGTGGATAGAGCATTGGTTTCCTAAACCATGCGCGCAGGTTCGATTCCTGCCGGGGGCACCATCTCCCGCCTCCCGCCCTCCCGCGCTCCGGGAGCACCTGATCGCCCCGCTCGCCGGTTACCCCCAAGCGCCCGGGCGGGCGGCGTGCCGCCGCCACCGGCAAGACGCGCCGAGGTACACTCGACCACCCCATGCGCAGTGGAGGCTGTCGAAATGGCGTCAGTACACCTATTCGTCGGGACCAGGAAGGGCGCGTTCGTCTACACCGCGGACGACGCGCGCGAGGCATGGACGCTGTCCCCGCCGATGATGCCCGGCTGGACGATCTCGCACATGGTGGCCGACACCCGGCGCGACATCCCCCGGCTGCTCGCGGGGGGCAGTCACTGGGCGTGGGGTCCGATGGTCGCGCGCAGCGACGACCACGGCGCGACGTGGAGCGAGCGATCCACGGGGCTGGCGTTCGAGGCGGACCGCGGCGAGTCGGTGGGATCGGTGTGGAATGTCCGGCCCGGGCGTGCCTCGGAGCCCGGCGTCGTGTACGCGGGGACGCAGCCCGCGGGCCTCTTCCGGAGCACCGACTGGGGCGAGACCTGGACGGCCGTCGAGGCGGTCAACCAGCACCCCTACCGCGAGTTCTGGGGTCCGAGCGGAGGCGGCGCGTCAGCGCTGCACTCGATCGAGCTCCACCCAACGGACCCCGCATGCATGTACATCTCGATCGCGACCGGCGGAACGTACGTGACGCGCGACAGCGGCAGGACGTGGGACCTCTGCTCGCACCGCGCGATCCCCACGAACCCCATGCAGAAGGAGATGTGGGAGAACATCGCCGAACGCTACCCGCAGTTCGCCGACATGGACTTCCCCGTGCCGCCGGGCGTCGATCCCCAGGCGGTGAACGAGATGCACAAGCTGCGGCTGGACCCGAAGCACCCCGATCACCTGTGGGCTCAGACGCACGTCGGCGTCTTCCGCTCCTACGACGCCGCCGAGACCTGGCAGGACGTCACGGTGGGGCTGCCCTCCTTCCATGGCTTTCCGATGGCGGTGTCGCGCAACGGGGACCACGCCGCCTACGTCGTCCCGCTGGCCTTCGAGGCCGACAACTTCCGCGTCTGCGACGGGCAGTTCGCCGTCTACCGCACACGCGATGGCGGCACGACGTGGCAGCCGCTGACGAACGGCCTGCCCGGCCCCCACGACTACCAGAGCGTGTACCGCGAGGCGATGGATACGGACGGCATGGCCTCGGAAGGGGTGTACGTGGGCACGACCAACGGCGAGGTGTACGCCTCCATCGATGGCGGCGACCACTGGCGGCGCCTGCCGGGCACGCTGCCGCCGATCCTTAGCGTCTCGACCGCGATCTACTGACGCTCCGGGATCGACCGGCACCGCGGGCGCCTCGTCAGCACGGCTAGCGCACCCAGATGAGGCGCAGGGCGACGAGGATCAGCGCGCCGCCAAGCGCGCGCAGGATCACGTCGCCATGTATGCGGTGCGAGAGGTGCGCGCCGAACTGCGCGCCCACGATCGCGCCCGCGGCGATCGCGGCGGCGCGGGCGAGCGTGGCGTTCCACGCGAGCGTGCCGTCCGCGAAGTGCACGATCGTCGCCTCCAGCGCCATCAGCGCGAGCACGAAGTGGCTGGTCGCAGTGGCCACGTACACGGGGAAGCGCAGCATGACCGCCATCACCGGGACGTGCACGATGCCGCCGCCGATGCCCAGCAGGCTGGAGACGAAGCCCACCACAGTGCTGATGGCGATGCCCTGCCACAACCGGTAACCGTAGACGTACGTGTTCCCCAGGCGGTCCGTGATCCGTCGTCGGAGCACCCCGCGGCCCACGAGCGGCTCGCGGATGGTGGTGACGCGCCGCGAGATCAGGAGCCACGCCCCGATCGCGCCCAGGGCCACCGCGAAGAGCACGTTGAAGACGTGGCGGGGGATGTACCCCACCAGGATCGCGCCGCCCACGGCGCCCGGAAGCGTGGCAAGCGCGAACAGCGCCCCCGTCACCAGGTCGATGCGGCGCTGGCGCCAGTACGCCACCGTCCCGGACGCCGCGTTCGCGAGGACCACCAGCAAGGACATCGCCGTGATGGTGTCCGGAGGCGTGTCCGGATAGGCGAAGAGCAGGATCGGCACCAGAAGGAAGCCCCCGCCGGCGCCGACCAGCGTCCCGAACGCCCCGAGCGCGATGCCGAGGAGCGCAAGCAACCCGAACTCGATCACATCGCGCCCCTGCCCGTGAACTCCGGTCGTCCGGTCGTCCCCGCCGTCGATACCGTACGCCGCACGCGCAACGAGGGCGACGAGGTGCCGCGGCGGCGGGCGTCGCGCTACGCTGTCGCGGCACCCGGCACCCGGCACCCGGCACCCGGCACCCGGCACCCGGCACCCGGCGCCCGGACCGGCGCCGCCACCATGGGCCGCAGCACGAGCGGCGACGAAGGGGCGATGATGACCGAGTTTGCGACGCGACGCCGCCGCCTGATGAGCACCATGGGCCGCGGCGCCGCCGCCGTCCTCGTCTCCGCGCACGAGGTGGCCCGCAACGGCGACGTGGACTACCCCTTCCGCCAGGACTCCACGTTCTACTACCTGACGGGCTTCGAGGAGCCGGATGCCGTCGCCGTCCTGCGCCCCGGGCACCACGAGCCGTTCGTGATGTTCGTGCGCCCGCATGACCCCGCCCAGGCGATCTGGGTCGGCCCCCGGGCCGGGGTGGACGGCGCGAGCGCGCGGTTCGGAGCCGACCTCGCGTTCCCGATCGAGGAACTGGAGGACCGGCTCCCGGGACTGCTCTCCAGCGCCACCACCCTCTACTTCCCGTTCGGCGGCTCCGGGGACGGCGGGACCTCCCGGGTGGAATCGCTGATCTCGCGCGTGATCGCGCGTCGCCGGGCCGCCGCCCCGCGCGGCACCGCACCGCTGGAGGCCGTCCGCGACCCGCTGCCGCTGGTGGACGCGATGCGCGTGGTGAAGAGCCGGGCGGAGGTCGCCGCCCTGCAGCGCGCCATCGACGCCACGGGGGCGGGCCTGCAGGCGGCAATGCGCGCCACGCGTCCCGGCCTGCACGAGTACGAGGTGCAGGCGATCCTGGAGGCCGAGTACCGCCTCGCCGGGTCGCCGCGCGACGGCTTCCCCACGATCGCCGCCGCCGGCGAGCACTCCTGCACCCTGCACTACACCACGAACCGCGCACGCATCGAGGACGGCGACCTGCTGCTCCTCGACACCGGCGCGGAGGTCGACTACTACGGCGCGGACGTGACGCGCACTTTCCCCGCCAACGGCCGCTTCACGCCGGCCCAGCGCGACGTCTACGACATCGTCTTCGAGGCCCAGGCGGCGGGCATCGCCCGCGTGCGGCCGGGCGTGACGTTCCACTCGGTGCACGACGCCGCCCTGCGAGTGCTCGTGCAGGGCCTCATCGACCTCCGCATCCTGCGCGGCGAGGTCGAGGGCAACATCGAGCGCGAGACCTACCGCCCGTACTTCATGCACGGCACCAGCCACTGGCTCGGCCTCGACGTGCACGACGCCGGGGTCTACCGGGCCAACGGGAAGTCCACGACGCTCGTGCCGGGGATGGTGCTGACGGTGGAGCCCGGCCTCTACCTGTCGAGCGACGCCCCGCGCGTCCCGAAGCGCCTGCGAGGCATCGGCGTCCGCATCGAGGACGACGTGCTGGTGACGCCCAGCGGCCGACGGAACCTCAGCGGCGCAATTCCCTCGCGCACCGGAGACCTCGAGGCGATCGTGGGGCAGGGGTAGCGACTGCGGCGCCACTTCGCACGTATTGCGCTCGGGCACTCCATGGTTATGTCGCTTCATCGAGCCGCTGAATCTGCGGGGTCGGCCTCTTGTCAAGTTATTTTTGATCACCCGATCGATCACGTTGACAGGCCCCGCCCGGAGCGACATCATCCCCTTCGCGCCTCTGAGTAGCTGCTCAGGCGCATGAACAGTTATCCACAAGATCTAGTAGCTCCGCCGCCCACCCACCACAAGAACTTGGGTTTCGCGACGGGGACGCCACACCCGACATCCGCGGGTAGGAAGGTCCCCCTGATGCGCATTCAGCGCCGCTTCACCACCGCCTCGCATGGCACCGAGCAGGGCCCGTACGCGGGCATCCCGTTCGCGAAGCGCACCTCCCGCATCGTCAACCCGGACGGCTCCGTGGTCTTCGAGGCGCGCGACATCGACATGCCCGCGCAGTTCTCGCAGGTCGCCACGGACATCATGGCGCAGAAGTACTTCCGCAAGGCGGGCGTGCCCGCGGAGACCGTCGCCGTGGCCGAGGACGGCGTCCCCGCGTGGCTGCAGCGCCGTGTGCCCGCCGCCGGCACCACCATGGGCGGCGAGGCGGACGCCCGCCAGACCTTCCACCGCCTCGCCGGGACGTGGACGTACTGGGGGTGGAAGCACGGCTACTTCGACACCGAGGAGGACGCCCGCGCCTTCTACGACGAGCTGTGCAGCATGATGGCCACGCAGAAGGCCGCGCCCAACTCGCCGCAGTGGTTCAACACCGGCCTGCACTGGGCGTACGGGATCACCGGCCCGGCCCAGGGCCACCACTACATCGACCCGAAGAGCGGCGAGCTGATGCGCTCCACGAACGCCTACGAGCGCCCTCAGCCGCACGCCTGCTTCATCCAGTCCGTGGCGGACGACCTCGTCAACGAGGGCGGCATCATGGACCTGTGGACGCGCGAGGCGCGCATCTTCAAGTACGGATCCGGCACCGGCTCCAACTTCTCCAGCATCCGCGGGGAGGATGAGTCGCTCTCCGGCGGCGGGAAGTCGTCCGGGCTGATGTCGTTCCTCAAGATTGGCGACCGCGCCGCGGGGGCCATCAAGTCCGGCGGCACCACGCGCCGCGCGGCGAAGATGGTGATCGTGGACGCCGACCACCCGGACGTCGAGCAGTTCATCGAATGGAAGGCTAACGAGGAGCAGAAGGTCGCCGCGATGGTGACCGGCTCCCGCGTCACGCGCCGCCACCTCGGCCAGGTCTTCGCAGCGACCGGGGGCGGCCTCGACCCGAAGACCAACCGCGAACTCCGCCAGGCCGTGCGCGCTGCCCGCGCGGATGGCGTGTCCGAGGTCTACATCCAGCGCGTCATGCAGCTGGCCGCGCAGGGCGCAGACGACATCGACTTCCGCGAGTTCGACACGGACTGGCAAGGGGAGGCCTACAACACCGTCTCCGGCCAGAACTCCAACAACTCCGTGCGCGTCACCGCTGACTTCATGGACGCCGTCCGCCACGACCGCCCGTGGAACCTCACCCGCCGGACCGGCGACCGCGGCGTCCACAAGACCGTCCGTGCGCGCGCGCTGTGGGACCGCATCGCGCTCGCCGCGTGGCAGAGCGCGGACCCCGGCCTGCAGTACGACACGACGATCAACGAGTGGCACACGAGCCCCGCAGGCGGCCGTATCAACGGCTCGAACCCGTGCTCCGAGTACATGTTCCTGGACGACACCGCCTGCAACCTGGCGTCGCTGAACCTGCTCGCCTTCACCAACGTAGAGACGGGCGAGTTCGACCTAGAGGGGTACGAGCACGCGACGCGGCTGTGGACAATCGTGCTGGAGATCTCCGTGCTCATGGCGCAGTTCCCCAGCCCGGCGATCGCGCAGCTCTCGTTCGACTACCGCACGCTGGGCCTCGGATACGCCAACCTCGGCGCGCTGCTGATGCTCGAGGGCATCCCGTACGACTCCGAGGCCGCGCTGGCGTGGACCGGCGCGCTCACCGCGATCCTCACCGGGGTGTCGTACGCGACCTCCGCCGAGATGGCGCGCGAGCTCGGCGCGTTCCCGAGGTTCGCCGAGAACCGCGAGGCGATGCTGCGGGTGATCCGCAACCACCGTCGCGCGGCATACAACGCGCCGGCCGATCGCTACGAGGGGCTCACCGTGCTGCCGCGCGGGATCGACCAGGAGATCTGCCCGCCCGCCTTCCTGGAGGCGGCGCAGGATGCATGGACGCTCGCCCTGCGCCTGGGCGAGGAGTACGGCTACCGCAACGCGCAGGCCTCGCTGATCGCGCCGACCGGCACCATCGGCCTGCTGATGGACTGCGACACCACGGGCGTGGAGCCGGACTTCGCGCTGGTGAAGTTCAAGAAGCTCGCCGGCGGCGGCTACTTCCGGATCATCAACGAGTCCGTCCCCACTGCCCTGAAGCGCCTGGAGTACACGAAGGACCAGATCCGCGCGATCGTCGAGTACTGCGTGGGCACGCAGATGCTGGAGGGCGCGCCGTACATCAACCGCAACACGCTGGCGGCGAAGGGCTTCACCCAGCCCGCACTGGACCTGCTGGAGCAGGGCCTGCGCACGGCGTTCCACATCTCCTTCATCTTCAATCGCTTCCAGCTGGGCGACGACTTCTGCCGCGACGGGCTGGGCTTCACCGACGAGCAGCTGCGCACGCCGGGCTTCAGCATGCTGGAGGCGCTCGGCTTCTCGAAGGAGCAGGTGGAGGCGGCGAACGACCACATCCTCGGCCGCATGACGATCGAGGGCGCCCCGTACCTGCAGGAGCAGGACTACGCGGTGTTCGACTGCGCCAACAAGTGCGGCAAGTACGGGACGCGCTACATCGCGCCGATGGCGCACGTGCGCATCCTCGCCGCGGCGCAGCCGTTCATCAGCGGCGCGATCTCCAAGACGATCAACATGCCGAACGAGGCAACCGTCCAGGAGGTCAAGGACGTCTACCTGGCGGCCGCCGACACCATGGTGAAGGCCCTCGCCCTGTACCGCGACGGCTCGAAGCTCTCGCAGCCGCTCGCGGGCATGGCCTTCGAGGAGTTCGACCAGTACGAGGATGACGAGCCCGCGGACGCGATGCCGGTGGACCAGGTGATCGCCGCGGCCGAGCGCATGGTGGGCCACGCGCGCGGCGAGCGCGAGGCGCTGCCCTCGCGCCGCGCCGGGTACACGCAGAAGGCGAAGGTGGGCGGGCACACGATCTACATCCACACCGGCGAGTTCGACCGCCGTCCCGGCGAGCCGCCTCGCCTCGGCGAGCTCTTCGTCGATACGGCGAAGAACGGCGCGGCCTTCAACGCGCTGATGAACTGCTTCGCGATCTCGGTGTCCATGGGCCTGCAGTACGGCGTGCCGCTGGAGAAGTTCGTGGACACCTTCGTGTTCACGAAGTTCGAGCCGTCCGGCCCCGTGATGGGCCACGACCGCATCAAGTTCTCGTCATCGATCATCGACTACATCTTCCGCGAGCTGGCGGTGACCTACCTCGACCGCGACGAGCTGGCCCACGTCGGCCCCACGGAGTCCGTGACCGACTACCAGGCCGACGACATGCAGCAGGCCGTCGCCGAGGCCCCCGCCGCCATCGCCGCCGCGCCAGCGCCCGTGGCGCCTCGACTCGCCCCGGTCGCCTCGACGCCCATCGCGGCCACTCGGGTTGCCCCGGCGCGCCCGGCGCCCGCCGCCGCGACGGCGGCCAGGCTCACCGTCACGACCACGCTCATCCAGGAGCGCGAGCTCATCCTCGAGGCGCGCCAGAAGGGCTTCGAGGGCGATCCGTGCGGTGAGTGCGGCCAGTTGATGATGGTGCGCAACGGCACCTGCCTGAAGTGCATGAACTGCGGTGCGACGAGCGGTTGTAGCTAGGAACCCTTGAAATTGCTGGGGTTCCGGGTCGCGCTGCAAGCCCGAGTGGGGCGTCAGGAGTACTACAGGAGTACACGCGGGGTCAGCTGCCGAAGAGCACCTCTCCGGGGCGGTCGGCAGCTTCCCGCTGGAGCTCCGGGAGGACGTGGGAGTAGGTGTCCGAGGTGATGCTCATCTGGGCGTGCCCCAGGACTTCCTGCACCACCTTCATCGGCACTCCCTGGGCCAGCATGTAGGTGGCGGCCCCATGGCGGAGGTCGTGGAGCCGGATCCGGCGTCCCACGATCTCCGCCTGCTTCAACAGATCCGTGAACGCGTAGCGCACCACGCGGTCGCTGACCGGCTCCCCGTGTTCACCCGTGAACACGAGATCCCAATCGTCTAACCACACGTCCGCACCGAGCCGACGTTCCACGGCCGCGGCGCGATGCCGCCGCAGTACGGCCACCGCCCGGCGGGCAGCACCAGCGTGCGGCGGCTCTTCTCCGTCTTCGGCTCACCGAGCGCGTAGACCTCGCCATCGATCCGCGAGGCCAGCGGCGTCCGGTAGAGCACCTGCTCGACGCGCAGCGTGCCGGCCTCGAGGTCGACGCGCTTCCACGAGACGCCGAGCGCCTCGCCAATGCGCATGCCCGTGGCGCTCAGCGTCACGAACAACGGCTCGAACTCATGCCCGCAGCACTGCGCCAGGAACCGCTGCATCTCGTCCCGCGTGAGCGGCTCGGATCGGTACCCCGCGAAGCGCGGGGCGCCCACCAGCCGGGCCACATTCTCTTCGATGTAGCCGTAGCGAAACGCAATCTCCAGCGCACGACGCAGGACGATGTGGTGGTTGCCACCGTCCGCGTGCTGAGCTTGGCCTCCAGCTTTGTCTGCATGTAGGTCCGGACGTCGGTCGGTGTCAGCGCGCGCAGTTTCAGATGCCCCAGGCTAGGGATCAGGTGCTTCCTACACACCTGCGCGTACTGCTCGTGCGTCCGTGGCCGCAACGTCGGCTTGACCTCGGTGTCGAGCCACCGTTGCAGCCAGTCCGCGATGGTCCACCGCTCCGACGCGGCATCGAGACCAAGCCCCGCGTCCGCCTTGAGCGCCCCGAGTCGAGTCACCGCCGCCGACCTCGTCTTCGCGATCGCCCGGCGTTTCTTGCGCTTTCCGCCCTCGCCAAAGCCGAGATGGAGGGTCGCCACCCATCTCCCGTCGGCTCGCTGATAGACGCTTCCTTCCCCGCTCGATCTCCGGGGTTGTCTTCCTACCGTCATCGTGTCTCCCGTCTGCCGCGCGTTCCCACCGCGGCAATCACTGTTGGCTACTCGCTGCTCCTCCACCGCACCTCGCTCGACGGCCATCCGCTTCGACGTGCGAGAAGGCCCCTCCATGTACCGGCCGGTTACCGCATGCACCCCCCTTCCCGCCGGCGATGCGCCGACCGCGCCGTCTCACGATACGTCGGCTGCGGAACGCCGAGCTGCGACGCGGCGCGGCAGGCTGCCACACCATGATCGATCGCCTACGGCCGCCGGTCTGCAGCGGCTGTGCGGGTCGCCGCCCACGCGTGCAGCCGCTCGACCGGGATGAGCCGGCGACGGCCGATCTTGAACGACGGCACCTCACCGACCATGACGAGCGGACAGCGCACCGCGGGAGATGCCCAGCATCCCGGCGGCCGTCTCGACATCGACGGCGATGCGATCGTGCTGCGGCGTCACGGTCACGGGACGGTCCCGATCGGCCGAGCCGGCATCTTGATCTCGCCGAGCCAGGTTCGACGTCGCTGCTGACCGAGCTCCCACCAGATCGGCCCGAGCAGGCCGAGGCCGTTCGAGCGGATGAGCTCAGTCGTCGTGAGCAGCGCATGGAGATCGATCCCCTCGCGGTACTCGGATGCGGAGATAGCGCTCGCGAAGCGCCGCTCCCCGTCGTGGGACTCGGAGACCACGAGCAGGTTGAGGTGCCTGCCGTAGATGTCCTCGGCGGTCTCGCTCGCGAAGAACGCGACGAGCCCGGCGAGCTTCCGCATGTAGTCGCGGTGCCGCATCGTGCCGCGGTCGTACTCGAACAGGAACGGATGCCGTTGTTTCCCGAGGTAGTAGATGCCCGCGGCATCGGGGCGGATCCAGAACGTGCTGCCCTCGTAGCGGAAACGGCGTGTGGCCTCGGCCTCGCTCCACCAGTACGGGCGTGGATGCCCGACGCGGGCGGCATCGCGAGCGAGGCGTGCCATGCAGGCATTGATGCCGAGCGTGTGCTCGAAGTTGCGACGCAAGTTCCGCAACCGGTTCCCGCCACGCCCGCGCTCACTCGTCTCGACCGCCAGCCCGCCGTGCTCGGCGTGGCGCAAGGGTGGGACGCCCTCGACCGCCGCGAGCGGGCCGAGGCCGCGATATGTGACGAAGTAGCACGGGCGGCTGCCAGGCCGCCGGCGGCGCGGCATCAGGCGCCGGCTCCGGGCGTCCCGAACGAGGAGACCAACCCGTGGCCCTCAAGGTCGAGGCCTCTTTGTCCATCCCAAGCGGAGCCGGTTTGGAGCAGTCCCGCCTACGGACGAGGAGGTCATGCGGGCCTTCCTCGAAGAGGCACCGTTTATCCTGACCGGACCTGAGCGCTGGAATGCACTGGGATTGGGCACGTCCGCGATGTTCGCGTCGCAACTTGTCTACAACACCAAGCGTTCCGGCGAGTTCCGGCTAGGAGGACGTCGCTTCCTGTTGCGGCGAGTGGTATTCCCTAGAAACCCGCGCGCTCGAGTGGTTCGTCGTCGACCTGTTCCAGCACGCCGAGCAAGCGGCCGCCGACCGGGACGATCTCACCCAGGCACTTGGACGGGCGCTCCGCCAGGGGCGATTCGATGCCGATAGGTTGCGAACGATAGCCTGGGAATAGCGAGGAAGCCAAACCGCGTACGAACACGCCTCTCCCATTCGACGAGGTCGACTGGCTGTGTGAGCTTGCCGATGGACTCCGGCGCGAAGTCGCCGGCACGACGCTGTGTCAGAACGTCTTCCGGGGCCAGCGGTCCTTCACCTCGCCCGTCGTCAACGACATCGCCCCATACCTTCAGCGCCCAGAGCCGGCGTACAAGTGGTTCGTTCATCGGGCGTCTGGCGAACTGGGCGAGATCATAAACATCGCGGCCGAGTGAAGTTCGTCTGTAACGCGCCAGCTTCTCCGCGCACGCCTCCGCTTTGGCGATCACCGGAAGGATCGGCAATGTCACGTCATACGCGCGATGCACAGGGACTGGTACAAACGGCAACCGTTCCGGTGGCAGGATGAGCGGTCGACGGGCGAACTCGACCGAAGCGGCGAGATCCGGGCTACCGAGATCGTCCTGGCGCACGGTCAAGGTCCAGTGTCGACCGTCTCCGCGTGTCGCGGTCAATCCGAAGTTGAAGCCGGATACGGCCGCGCCGTTGATGGCCGCACACACGTCGAGCACGACGCCGTCGTCCGGCGCAACGAAATCAAGATCGGTCGAGAAGCGTCCGGCGCTGCCGATGCGGCATTTTCGTAGGCTGGTGCCCCCCTTGAGCACGAGCGCGCCGTCACACCTGCCGAGTTGGTCGAGAAGCCACAGCAGATGATCCTGAGCGACGTCGAGTAAGGCCGAGCCGTAGGTGTCGGCACGACCAGCACCGTGAAGACCAACAAGCGCTCGGGTTAGCATCGCCGCCGCATCAGGCTTTTCCAAGAACGCGCTGCAGCGGCGCAACGAGCCGGTCGGAGACCCCGAACTCTCGAGACCAATCCGCGTTGTCGCCGGCGCCCATCGCTACGTGCTGCAGCTTTCCGGGCGGCCGCCCGGCAAGCAACACGGCGGCGAGATCATCACCACCGCCACGATGCACAAAATACGCCGCTCGTTGCCACGTAGCCGCTGAATGTCCTGCCAGCAGCTCCTGTAGTCGTACGGGATCACAGTCCTCGACGAGTTGGCTGAGGTTCGGTACGAGGTCAGCCCATGCGCGGAATGACGCGGGGCGACCGGCGAGCTGAACAACCAGCGCGTCCGGCCCGAATGCCGGGAGCCCACTCGCCCAAGCAGTGAGGTCGAGGTGGCGGCGGTGTAGCAAGGCGGGAGGTGGCCCGAGACGCCGCGCCAGGTCAGCCCCCCAGCCGAGCGTCACCACGGACACGTGAGTCCGTAACCCATGAGGTATTCGTGTTCCGATCGGCACCCAGACGGAGACCGATCCGTCGAAGGCGCGGGCGAGGTAACCGAGGTGCCACGCCGCGGCTTCCCCTGCCAATGCAAACGTCGCGGTGTGATTCCGTGCGCGCCAAGCCCGGAGGTCGATATAGGGATCGATCACTTCGGCCTCACCCGGCGGGAGGAACGCCCAAACGCCTTTCAGGCGGAGAGGGGCGATCCATCCCAACCGCTGAAGCTCGTGGATCGTGCGCTCTATGTCGCGGTCTGATGCCACGTCCGCGAGGTATTTCCCAATGTCAGCGCGCGTAAGCACCGTGGGCCGGTCCTGGGCAAGGCGCGCCAATACCCCGGCGGCCCAGGTCGGGATCCGGCGGTCGATTCCCACGCTGCTGCGGGCAGAAATTGAATCCACGTTATTTCAATCCCGGATATCTGCTCTGCCAGCTTACTTCCGGGTTTGAAGTTACACAATCCACGTGACTATGAACCCGGATATGTACTGCATCAGCAGGGATCCGGGTGTTATTCGCGACTTTCCAACCATTCGCCGCATCCGGTGCGGTGAATACGCCCACAATCTCCGCATCGGAGCCCGATCGTCGCGGACCAGGGACGAGAAGCTGGGGCGATTGACCCGCTGTCTCGTTGGCCGTACATTGGACGTACACTACAGGAGAAATCTATGGCCAGCGAAACAAAGCGGAATCGCAGCGAGCGGCTCGAGGTGCGGACGACGCCAGAGGATCGCGCGCTGATCGACCGCGCCGTCGCCATCTCGGGAACCGACCTCACGAATTTCGTCGTGACGAACCTGACGGTCGCGTCCCGACGTGTCCTCGCCGACCGGACCACATTCATGCTCGGATCAGAGAGCCTCGAGGCATGGGAGCGCGTCAACCAGCGCCCCGCTCGTGACCTCGGCGGGCTCCGTGAGCTCATGAAGCGTCCGTCACCGTTCAAACGCGCGGAATGAGTCTGTACCACCCACCCCGACCACTCGATCCAGGCGACGAGGTCGATCGGTTCGAGTGCCGGTCAGCCGAACAGACCGACTGGCTCCGCCACTACGCGCGACAGGCGCACGCGTCCGGGACAGCGAAGGTACTCGTCGTCACGGAAGCCGACAGCGCAGAGGTAGTCGCCTACTACGCGTGGACGATGGCGAGCATCGCGATCGATGACGCTCCCGCGAGGATGCGCCAGGGGGCAGGACGGTACCCGCAGCCGGTCGCGCTGCTCGCTCGCCTCGGCGTCTCGACTGCCCACGAAGGTCGTGGACTCGGTGCTGCCCTCCTCGCCGATGTGATCAGTCGGACTGCCGAACTGGGTGCGGAAATCGGCTGCCGCGGTCTGCTCGTCCCCGCCGAAACGCCGGAGGCGCGAGCGTTCTATCTTCACCTCATTCCTGAGTTCGAGCGATCGCCGACCGACGAACTACACCTCATGGTCTTGATGAAGGACATCCTCAAGACGCTAGCGGAGTAGGCACCGCAACATCGCTACCGTAGCGTCGACGTTCTACGACTTCGGCTTCTGGCCACCAACACGGTCGTCGAGTTCGTCGGGCGGGATGTCGGCAACCACTGCCGCCAGCAATCGCCGCCAGAGTTCGTTCCAGGCTTCGGTGCGCGGACCATCGACCCAGATGGTGGTGATTGGGATCGGTGCAACTGACTGAGATTGCGCCGGTACTTTCTTCGCGGGTGACTTCCCTTTGGCGCGCTGCTGGGCTGGACGTCGGGAGGTTCATTCGACCGTTCCATCGGGAGCTCCTTGTCTCTCCTTCGATTCACTGTGCTGAGACGCATTGTCCCGTCGGACCGGCCCCCGCGACACGAACGGCGACGAAGAACAGGAGTACTAGAGGAGTACACACGCGACGACGAGCATGACCAACCGTGATCGTCGATGGACGATTCTGAATCTGAGGTGGACGCCGGTACACCTCCTTTGACGCCCCACTCGGCATGCATGAACTGCGGTGCGACGAGCGAGTGCAGTTAGCAGCGCGAGTCGAATCCGCATCTGAACAAGCGCCGTGGAAACCTCCATGCAGCCTCCCCGGCCCGCCTTGAGTCGGCGGCTTGCCGTATCAGAGCAGGAAGCCCGCCGAGACGCGGGCTTCCTGGCGAGGTCGCGCCGCCGGATTGGCAGCGCGCACGCGGAATGATGGCTACTTGAACCAGAGGAAGGCGTCGCGGAAGGAGCTCTGGTACGAGAACTCCGACTGCCCCTCGTAGTTCTGCACGTTGGGATCCCACGCCAGCGGCGAGGTCGGCTGCGGCCGGTAGGTGGCGTACGCCTGGTCCACCGACCGCTGCTGGATCTTGTTGGCGACGACTTTCGCTTCCTCAGGTCCCTTTGCCGACGTGAACTCGGTCAGCCATTGATCCATCTGCGAGTCGCGGACGAAGGCGTGGTTGCGGTTGGAGGTCCTGCTGAACCGATCGAAGAGCTGCTGCTGGATGCGGTCAAGGTTGTCCGGACCGTACAGCATCCCGTTCCAGCCGTTGGGGTCCGTGGTGTAGTAGATATTGGCGATCCAGTTGTTGTAGTCGTAGACCTTCAGCTTGGCCTTGATCCCGATCTTCTGCAGCGAGTTGATCAGGAGCGTCGCTTCTGGTGTGTAGCTCTCGTTGTACGGGTACATGTGCATCAGGTACTCCGTGCTGCTCGAGACGCCTGCAGCCTGAACGAGCTTCGTCGCCTCGTCCGGGTTGTACTTGGCCCAGCCCGACACGTCAGCGGGCATCTTGGGCAGGTCGAGCTTCCAGTCCTCGTATCCCCACGTGATCGGGCCGCTCTCCAGCTTGTACGGGTTCTGGAGGGTCTTGCCCCACCCGTCGCGATCCACCGACATCGAGATCGCGCGGCGCACGCGCACGTCGTCAAACGGCTTCTCGATCGTCTTCACGAACAGCGCGTTGGTGTTGGTCGCGGCGTAGACGTCGAGGTTCGTCCTGGCGTCCGGCCGGCTGGATTGGAGGGCGCCCAGCTGCCCCGGAGGAATGCTGAGCTTGAAGGTCTCCTTCGCCACGAACGCCCGCAGGCTGAGGGCGCTGCTGCCCACGAGGATCTTCAGGACCAGCATGTCGGGATACGGAATCCCGAAGACCTTCTTGTAGGCCGGGTTCGGCTTGTATCTCACAAACGAACCGGGCTGGTACTGGTCGAGGATCCACGCCCCACCGCCCCGCGCCTTGTCCGAGCTCCAGGTCCCGGGGCCGGTCCACTCGTAGATCCCGTTCGGCAGGATCTGCGTGCTGTACGTGTTCATGTTGTTCGGGAACAGCCAGTTCGGAGTCTTGAGCTTGAACTGGACGGTCTGGTCGTCGATCGCGGTCACC
>JBAYVN010000002.1:0-87888 GCA_041674525.1 Dehalococcoidia bacterium
CCCGCCGAAGCCCCCGCCGATCTCCAGCGGCACCGCGCGGATCTTGCTCGCGGGCATCTGGAGAATCGTCGACATCGGGTCGCGCACCACCGCGAAGATCCCCTGAGAGCTGCTCCAGATCGTCAGGCTGCCGTCCGGGCTCCACTCTGCCGTCGCCGAGTGCGGCTCGATGTAGCCCTGGTGCGCGGTGTCGTTGTGGAACTCGCCCTCCACGATCAGGTCGGCCTCCGCGAACCCCTGCGCCGGGTCGCCGAGGACCGACTGCAGGTGCGATCCGACGTTCGTGGGAGCGTCGCTGGAGCCGATCGCCATCGCGCCGGGCGCAGCGCCCAGTGGCTCCGCGGTGCGCACCTGCGGGTGGATGATGGGCGCGGTCGGCTTGATCGCGTCGTACGCGGTCAGCACCGGCGGCAGCACCTCGTACTCCACCTCGATCAGGTCGAGCGCGTCCTCCGCGATGTGCCACGAGGTGGCGGCGACGGCCGCCACGGGGTGACCGAAGTACACGACCTTGTCGATCGCCATGAAGTTGCCGATGAGGAACCGCCGGCGGACCATCCCGGGCCCGGAGGCGACGAGGTCGTCGTTCGGCGACGGGAAGTCCGTGCCGATGACCACTGCCTCGACGCCCGGGAGCGCGAGCGCCTTCGAGGCGTCGATCTTCTTGATGATGGCGTGGGCGTGCGGGCTCGTCTTGAGCCGCGCGTACAGCATCCCCGGGAGCTTGATGTCCGCGCCGAAGCTCGCGTGACCGGTGACCTTGTCGATGCCGTCGGGCCGCACCGGGCTCTGTCCGACCAGGCGGTAGGCCGTGCCGGGCTTGCTCTCCGTCGTCATCTCGCACTCCCTGATCGCGCGCGCGGCGTCGAGGGGGCACGCCCTTGTCGCCCCCGGCCTGCGGGCCACGATACGCACTCTCCCCGCTCCGCGCATCGTCAGCAAGGCAGCTCCGGCGCGGCGGCGCCGGTTGCGGTACCCGCGAGTATGATGCCTCGGCAGCGGCGCGCCCCGGGCGGCGCGAGAGGAGCAACCCACGGCGACCGAGGACCCGCCGAGCACCGCGCCCGCGGCCGCGCAGCCCACGGCCGCGCAGCCCACGGCCACCGCCCCCGCCCACGACGGTGGGGGACGCGTCTCTGCGCTCCGCGCGGCGTTCGTCTCCTTCGAGGAGCGCGATTTCCGCTACCTCGGCCTCTCGAGCCTTGCGATCGGGTTCGGCCAGTGGGCGCAGCAGCTGGCCCTCGCGTGGCTCGCGCTGGAGCTGACGGGCTCAGCGGTGCAACTGGGCGCGATCTCCGCGTTCCGGGGCGGCGTGGGGGCGCTTACGGCACCCCTGGGCGGGTACCTCGCCGACCGCTTCCCGCGGCGCATGGTGATCGTGTGGACCACCATCGCCAGCGCATTGCAGGCGTCGATCTTCGCGATCCTGATCCTCGCGGGACACATCGAGCTGTGGCACGTCTACGTGCTGGCGTTCGCAGGGGGCGTCATCCAGTCCTTCACGCAGCCGGCGCGCCAGGCCTTCGTCTACGACATCTCCACGGACGAGACGCTCCTGAACGCGGTGACCATGAACTCGGTGATGCAGAACGTCGCGAGGATCGCGGGGCCCCCGCTCGCGGGCATGCTGATCGGGTTCTGGGGCACCGGCGCCCTGTTCGCAGTGCTGGCCGGGACGCAGCTCGTCGCGATGGGCTTCACCGCGATGATCAGCAACCGCACCCGCCAGCGCCGCCTCGACGGCGGTCGCGGCCTCAGCGCGGCACTCCGCGACGTGGTGGACGGCTTCCGGTACACGTGGAAGGACCGCATGGTGCTGGGACTGATGGTCGTGCACGCGATCCCCACGCTGCTGGTCGTCCCGTACCTGCCCTTCATCGCGATCGTGTCGAAGGATGTGCTCCACCGCGGTCCCGAGGGCTACGGCCAGCTGGCCTCGATGGCGGGGTGGGGCTCGGTGCTGGGCCTGATGATGCTCACGATGCTCGGCAACCCGCGGCGCAAGGGGTTGCTGATGATCACAGGGCTCACCGTCTACGCGCTGATGGTCCTGATCTTCGCGGTGTCGCACAACTTCCTGCTGTCGATGGCGGCGCTGGCGCTGTGCGGACTCTTCTCCTCGTTCGGCTTCACACTGAACAACACGCTGATCCAGATCGCCACGAAGAACGAGTACCGCGGCCGCGTGATGTCCGTCTGGCAGCTCGTCGCCGGACTGCAACCGCTGGGCGCGCTGCCGATGGGGTTCCTGGTGCAGCGCTACGGGCCGCCGATCGGTCTCGGATCCTTCATGGCCGCGGCGTTCGTGGCGATGCTCCTCTTCGCCGTCACCTTCGGATCCGTGCGGCGCGCCTGAGCACGCGGCCGAGGTGCTGCGGTGCCGCCTCAGGCGGGCCGCATCCACGGCTCCTCGAACGCGCGGGCCACATCGAGGAACTCGAACCCGTGGAGGACGGCGTAGTACTCGTCGATGTTGGTGTCGCCGATGTGCTGGTAGGTCTCGGCGGCGAACTCGGCGCGCACGCGGTCCAGGTGCTGCTTGTGGATCGTGAACTGCACCTCGATGCCGTGCCGCTCCCAGATCAGCTGCTGAAGCGGCACCGGCTTGTCCGAGGCGCTGCCGATGATGTAGCCCAGCTCCTGCGCGCGCCGCACCATCGCCAGCGTCACGCGGCCGGGCGGGTCGCCGACCTCCAGTGTGCCGTCCATGTCGAAGCTGATCAGTCGCGCCACGGTGCGCCCCGTCCCGGAACCTGCACGCTAGCCGACGGCATCGGCGGCCTCGATGATGTGGCGCGCCACCACCTCTGGTTCCTCCATCGGGATGAAGTGGCCCAGGTGGGTCAGGTGGAAGTCCGTACCGTCCGTCATCTTCGCCGCGAGGTCCGGCATGGTGCCCGACACGGCGAACGGCGGCGGCTGCTCGCCGGGCGCGGCCGTCCGGGCGCGGAGCACGCGCACCGGGATCGTCAGCTTCTGCAGCTCGGACACCAGCTCCGAGCCCGGCCGCACGCGGCCCGCGTACACCGCGGCCTCCACGGGGGGCGGGCACGCCAGCACGTAGCCCTCGCCGGCGTCCGAGGGCAGCAGGCCGTGCACGGCGTAGTCGCGCAGCACCTCCGCGCGCCAGGTGCTGAAGGGGAATCGTCCGGCGTACCGGTCGATCATCTCCTCAGGCGACGCCCACTCGTTCCGGCGCCGCAGCACGAAGTCGAACTGGTTCGGCCGGTCCGGGCGGTCGGCGCGGGTCGGGCTGTCGAGGATCGTCGGGTCGATCAGCACCAGGCTGGCGATCCGCTCGGGGCAGTGGGTCGCGGCGTCCGCCATGGTGTGGCCGCCCATGGAGTGCCCTACCCCGATCACCTCGTGCAGGTCGAGGCCCTCGATCAGCCCCGCGACGTCCTCGCCGAGCCGGGACCAGGTGTACGGCGGCTCCGGCTTGCTGCTCCGGCCGTGCCCCCGGAGGTCGACGGCGATGACGCGCCGGCCGGGAAGACGCCGTGCCACCTGGTCCCACACCCGCGCGTGGAACCCGGTGCCGTGGACGAGGACGATCGGGGCCCCCTCGCCGGACCACTCGAAGGCGACCAGCGTCACCCCGGTAATCTCGCGGCGGAACTCCCGCGGCTGCTCGGCGTCGGAACGCCGCGGGAGCGCACGATCGAGTGCACGACCGGGGGCACGATCGGGGGAATGAGAGGGCTCGGTCATGCGTCGCTCCGGTTCGTCCTGTGGTCGAGCGGTCATGATACGCAGGATGACCCCAGGAGGGCGGGACGGGTACGCGGCCCTTGAGCGCCCCCTGATGGGAAGGCGCGCGCGAATCCCGTAACCTCTCGGGCAGGGCGCGCGGTCACGAGGAGGCCCGGTGGGCAGGAATCATCCGATCTTCGCGGGCGCCCGCTTCCGCGGTGTGGCGCTGATCGCCCTGGTCGCCGTGCCGCTCCTCGCACTCACCACTTACTCCAACGCGCGGCAGCGGGCGGATGCGCGGGAGGACGCACAGGCCCGTGCGCTGAACATCGCCATCCTGGCCCAGCACGAGTACCAGAACCGCCTGGATGCCGCCCAGCAACTGCTCACCCCCGCACTGCCAATCCGCGGCGCGGACGTGATCGCACAGGTCAAGGCCAACCCTGCCGCCTGCAACCGGGTGATGGCCGACCTGCTGGGCCGACGGCCGGAGTACCTCAACCTCTTCCAGGTGGACCGCGAGGGCGACCTGATCTGCTCCGGCACGCCATCCACCGGGCCAGTGAACGTCGCCGATCGCGACTACTTCATCGCCGTCATGCGCACCGGGCGGCCCGCGGCCGGGGATCTGACCATCGGGCGGGTCAGCGGCAAGCCCGCGGTGATCGTCGCGAACCCGATCCTGGACGAGGCGGGCGCAGTGGTCGGGCTCGCGGCGGCGAGCCTCGATCTGTCGAACATCGTGCAGCTGCCAGAGGCGCTGGATCTCCCACCGGGCAGCACCGTCACGATGCTGGACGGCGCCGGGACGATCATGGCGCGCAACATGGATCCGAAGGGCTGGGTGGGGAAGCCCGGCCCGGAGATCGCGGGCCTCGGGAGCTCGGTCATGGCGAAGAACGGAACCACCGTCGGCACCGGCGTGGACGGGGTGGCGCGGCTGTACGGCGTCGTCGCCTTGCGCCCCGGGGACGGCCCCACCCACGGGACGCTCCTCGTCGGCATCCCGACGAGGACGGCGTACGGCAAGGCCGACGCGGCGTTCGCCGAGAACCTCACGTGGCTCGCCGCCGTCTGTGCCTTCGCGACCGCGGCCGCGTGGATCGGCGCGACGCGCCTCGTCATCAACCCGCTGCGCGCGATCTCGGTGGCGGTGCAGCGCATCGCGGCGGGCGATTTCCGCACGCGCACCGGCCTCGCCGATCGGCGGGGCGAGGTCGGCATGCTCGCGACGGCGGTGGACCGCATGGCCGAGCAGCTCACGGCCAGCCTCGCCGAGCAGGAGCGCGACCGCCAGGAGATGGCGACCCTGCTCTCCACCGCACCCAGCGTGATCGTGGTGGCGAACCGGGACGGGACCGTCACCCGTATCAACCGCACCGTCGACACGCACTTCGGCTGGCCGGCCGAGGAGTTCGTGGGCCGCGACCTGAACATGCTCTTCGACGCGCCCGTGATCCCCACAGCGGGCCGCATAGAGGCCCCGCACATCGTCGAGCGCCTGGGCCTGCGCCGGAACGGCGACACCTTCCCGGCCGAGGTGGACATCCGCGAGGTGGAGGGCTCGTCGGGGGCACGGTACGTGGTCATCGTGCGCAATCTCACGGAACGGCGGCGCATGGAGGCGGAGCGCGAGATGGGGCGCCTTGCCGTCGCCCGCGCGGAGTTCCTGCGCACGCTCAGCCACGAGTTGCGCTCGCCGCTGACCGCGGTCGTGGGATTCGCGCAGTTGATCGCCGCCGATGCTACCGGCGACCGCATGCGCCGCCAGGCGCAGGACATCGAGGATGCCGGCCGCCACATGCTGGCGCTGGTCAACGATCTCCTGGACCTCGCGCGGATCGACGCCGGGCACTGGGAGGTGAACCTCGCCGAGGTGGACGTCACGCACCTGCTGAGCGGCGTCGCGGAGGGCCTGCGCGCGCGCGCCACGGAGCGCGGGCTGGGCCTGGGCGTCTACACCTCGCCCGAACCCGCGATCGCCGTCACGGACGCGCGCATCCTCCGTGAGATCGCCACCAACCTCATCGAGAATGCGATCAAGTACACGGACGCGGGCGCCGTCGCCGTTCGTGCCACGATCGCGAAGGACACGCTGGAGCTGGAGGTCGTCGACACGGGGATCGGGATCCCCCCCGATCGGCTCGAATCGGTGTTCGACGAGTTCGAGCAGGTGACGCCGACGGGCGCGGAACACGGCGCGGGGCTCGGACTCGCCATCACGCGCAAGCTCGTTGCGCTCCTCGGTGGGACGATCGGGGTCGTGTCGACACCGGGGACGGGGTCCGTCTTCACCGTCCGCCTGCCGCTGAACGCGGCGGGCGCGTCGGTCGGGGGCAGCGCGATGACCCGCCCGGCGTAGGGCGCTGAGGCGCGGCGAGGAGAACGACGCATGCCCGAGGTCAGAACGCGACGCATCGTCGCGGTCGACGACGACGAGCGCACGCTGCGGGTGCTGGTGGATGCGCTGGGCTCGTCGAGCCAGCACGTCCTCACGTTCGACCGGGGCGAGGTCGCGCTGATGTACCTCGAAGAGGCGCACGAGTGCGACCTGCTCATCCTCGACGTCGAGATGCCGGGGATGGACGGCTTCGCGGTCGCGCGCGCGGTGCGCGCCCTGCCGCACCTGGCATCGATGCCGATCCTCGCGCTCACCGGCATGACCGGTCCGGGGGACGCGGTCGCCATCCTGCGGGCGGGGGCCGACGCCTACCAGGCGAAGCCGGTGGACATCCGCGAACTGCGCGCGCTCGTCGAGCGCCTCGTGAGCCCCTCGATCCTGAGCGAGGGCGGCGACGGCACGGCCTGACTCGCCGGCTCAGGCTGCGGACGACGTCTCGGGACGGGCATCGCCTTCGGTCCCGGGGACCTCGGCGGCCGGCGCAGGCGACGGCGTCCGCAACTCCTCCACGGACTTGAGGTCCGCGGTCGACCTCAGCCCGATGATCTGGCCGTTGACGTTCCAGAACGAGGCTCCGTCGACCTGGTCCTGGATCCGGCGGCAGGCCGTTCCGATCTGGACCACCAGTCCCGGCTGCACCGTCCGCATCACGCGGATCGTCGCCTCCGGTTCGTCCGAGGTGACGTGCACCTCGGTCACGGTGCCCTCGCGCGATCCCATGATGCCGGTGTCGACGCCGGTGCGAACCTCGATCGACCCGCCGACGATGCGGCCCTGCGATCCCGTGCGCACGCTGTCGGCCGTGATCCGGCAGTTTACGATCTCACCGATGACGTTCACCGCGCCCGCAACGTGGGCCTCGGTCGTGTGCAGATAGCGCGCGCTGAGTTCGCCGCCGACCTCGAACACGGACTCGCGCTCACCTACCGTACCCAGCACCGACAGGTCCGTCCCCGCGGTGATCGAGGCGCCCTCGACCAGGCCACGCACGTTCACCGACCCGCCCGCCACGATCGAGAAGCCGGACTTCACGTCGCCACGCACGATCACATCGCCCGGGAACTCGATGTTCCCGACCGCGTAGTTCACGTCGCCCGGCACCTCGAAGATCGGGAGCACCTCCACCGCGCCGCGCGGACTGAGCACGGGGCGGCCCACGATCGTGGCGAGCAGCACGTCGCCCTCGACGCGCGTGTTGGTGCCGGCAAGCCGCGCGAGGTCGATGTTGCGCGCGCGCGGAGGCTCCAGCACGCTGCCCAGCACGTCGCAGCCCGGCGTCCCCTCCACCGCGGGGTGCTTCGTGGCCAGCGGGACATCAACCGTCACGAAGCGCTGGACCGAGAGCGCGTGGAAGTCGACCGAGCCGTGACCGACGTGCATCGGCGTCGCCGGTGCGTCCGATTCGATGTGGTACTCCAGGGTCGCGTCTTCCCCCGCCTGGGGCAGCGTCCCCCGCGCGATGCAGCACAGATCCGGCAGTGGCGTCCCGTCGCCGAAGGCGTCGATGACGTCGTCCAGCAGCCCGGCGACCACTCCTTCCGCCTGCGCCAGCCCGCGCAGTTCGGTGGCGGTGACCAGTAGCGGCGGCGGCAGTGCATCCGCGACGGCCCCGCCCGGGGTCTCGGGCGGGGGCGCTGCGCTCGCCTCGACCGGCGGGCTTGCCCCGGCCGCAGGCGCAGCGGACGCGCCGGTGGACCCCGCGTCTTCCGGAACCCCGGCGGTCTCCTCGGTTGCCGCAGCGGGCTCGGGGGGGGCAGGTGGCGCGGGCGGGGGCGGATCGATCGGGATGGCGTACGCCGCGAGGCGATCGAGGGAGACGACGATGGCACACGGTGAGCCGCTGTACGCGGGGGCCGCGACCTGCCCGATGCGAATGCGGGCCTCCGTCGCCGGGTCGGGATGGCTGTGCGCGTACCGCGAGAGCTCGCGCGCGACGTGGCCGCCATCGACGAGCCGGAGTGGACTGCTGCGCAGCGCGGCAACTACGGCCTCCAGCCCGGGGGCCTGCTCCCTGGAGGCGGCGGGCGGGATCAGCAGCTCGACCCAGCGTCCGCTGAAGACGACCTCGAAGCCTTGGGATGGCAGCGGTTCACGATCTGCCGTCACGTCAGGATCTCCCCGGGTCACCCGTTTCTGATACGCGCTTCCGCCACGCGCTGGCCTGTCCCCTACATAATCGGCGCCCGCGCGAGGCGCCACATGGGGAATTGCCCGCCCTCCTCGATTCGTGCGGAACGAAGGAGTCGAGCCTCGCGGATATCACATTCGCTATCATCGGCGAGCAGCCGAGGGAGCAGGCGTGCCGACCGCCCTTCCCGGCCGCGTGTACCATGCGCGGACACTGCACCCGCCGGGGCATGCGACTCGCAGCTCCAGGCCAGGGGTGCTGGGCAGGCAGGACCCCCTCGTGAACGCCATAGGCGCGCTCTCCGCCCAGAAGGCACGCGTGGGCCGCGTCTACCGCGGCTGGTGGATCGTGATGCTCTCGTTCTACTCGCAGCTGGTCACGGTGGCCGCCGGGGGATACGTCTTCGGCGTGCTCATCCTGTCGATGCAGCGCGACCTCGGCTGGAGCCAGAGCGCGGTGGTCGGCCCGCTGACCGTGAACCGGTGGCTGAGTGGACTGCTGTCCGTGCCCCTGGGCCCGATCGTGGACCGGCATGGCGCCCGCCTCTCCATGACCCTGAGCGCCCTGCTCGCGGGGCTCGGGCTGATCGCGGTCGCCTCCGCCCACTCGCCGCTCGTGTTCTACGGCGCGTGGGCGCTCTTCGGGCTGGCGCAGCCCGGCGTCGGACTGCTGGGGCCGCGCGTGGTGATCGCCAACTGGTTCGTGAAGAAGCGCGCGAAGGCGTTCGTGCTCTTCACCCTCGGCAGCTCGGCCGCGGGACTGATCGCGGTCCCGGCGGGCGCGTACATCGACGCGCAGTACGGCTGGCGGGTCGTCTGGGTGATCCTGGGCGTGCTGTGCATCTCGGTCGCGCCGCTGTCCTGGTGGGCGATCCGGCGCCGCCCGGAGGACCTGGGGCTGCTCCCCGACGGCGATGAGCCCGGAGACGTGGGCCCTGACGGGCACGCCTCGGGCCAGGCGGCCGCCTCGGCGGCGAACGCCGTCGCGGCAGACACGCCGTGGACCGTGCGCGAGGCGCTCCGCAACCGCTCGTTCTGGCTGCTGACCTTCGGCTTCCTGCTGGTCGCAATGCCCAGTTCGGCGATCTTCCTCAACATCTCAGGCTTCGCGCAGTCGCACGGCCTCAGCCGGGGGGTGAGCGCGAGCCTGGTCAGCGTGTACGCCGCCGGGTCGCTGGGGGCGCGGCCGCTGTGGGGTTTCTTCCTCTCCCGCGTCGGGCTGCACCGCACGCTCGTCGTCTTCGCGGCGGTCTACGGCGCCTCGATCGCCGTGTTCGCCATCCAGACCCGCGAGGTGCCCCTCTACTTCACCGCGCTCTTCCTGGGCTTCGGGATCTCGGGATCGCAGCTGCTGCAAGCGCAGGCGATCCCCGACTACTTCGGCCGCCGCATCGTCGGGTCGCTCACGGGCTTCTCCACGCTGGCGAACGTGGCGATCGCCGGCTCCGCGCCGCAGATGACCGCCTTCGTCTTCGACCGGACAGGCGGGTACGTGATGGCGTTCCTCTTCTTCGCCGTGGCGTGCGGCGTCGCCTCCATCGCCTTCATCTTCTCGCCGCCCCCGGTGCATCCGACCGACCGCGTTCGCCTGGTTGAGGCGCCCGCATAACCCCTGCGACCCCGGCGCGACGACGGTGCCCGTTCCGCCGCGCCCGCCACGTCTTCGAGACCTCAACGAGACATTCTCGTAATGTTTCCGCAATACCACGCGTTCGCACGCGCGTCCGGCGCGCGCGGACTTCGAACGGGAGCGAACCTTGGTCGAGGTGAGTGCGGGCGACACGGCGTGGCTCCTGGGCAGCGCGGGCCTGGTGCTGTTCATGACCCCGGGTCTGGCGATGTTCTACGGCGGCATGGTCCGCGCGAAGAACGTGCTCGCGATGCTGATGATGAACTACATCGCGATGGGCATCGTCACGATCCTCTGGATCGTCGCCGGTGCCTCGCTGGCGTTCTCGGGGAACGCGGCGGCGGGGCTCGCGGGCAACCTCGGGCTGGTGGGGCTGCGGGGACTGGGGACGGGCAACGCCGTCTTCGGGCTCTCCGTCCCCGACTCGGCCTTCCTGATGTTCCAGCTGATGTTCGCCATCATCACGCCGGCAGTGGTCGCCGGCGCCGTGGCCGAGCGCATGAAGTTCACGGCGTGGATGGCCTTCGTCGCCGCGTGGTCGCTGCTGGTCTACGCACCGCTGGCGCACTGGGTGTGGGGCGGCGGGTTCATCGCCAGTGAGCTGCACGCGATCGACTTCGCGGGCGGGATGGTCGTCGAGATCAACTCCGGGGCGTCCGCACTCGCCCTGGTGCTGGTGCTCGGGCCACGCACGGGCTGGGGCCGTCAGATCATCCGCCCGCACAACCTGCCGCTCACGATCCTCGGGGCCGGCATCCTGTGGTTCGGGTGGTTCGGCTTCAACGCCGGATCCTCGCTGGCGGCGAACGGACTGGCCTCGCAGGCGTTCATGACCACCCACATCGCCGCCGCCGTCGCCGCCTCCGCGTGGATCGCCGCCGAGGCCATCACCGGCGGCAAGCCGACCACGCTGGGCTTCGCTTCGGGGGCCGTCGCCGGGCTGGTCGCGATCACCCCGGCCGCCGGATTCGTCACCGCGATCGGCGCGGTGGCCATCGGCGTCGCGGCCGGGTTCGTCTGCTTCGCCGCCCTGCGGCTGAAGACGGCGTTCCGGTTCGACGACTCGCTGGACGTGGTCGCCGTCCACCTAGTGGGCGGCGTGGTCGGGACGCTGCTCCTCGGCATCCTCGCGGACCGCACCATCAATGCGGCGGCCGGCGGGGGCCTGGAGCAGCTCGGGCGGCAGGCGATGGCCGTGGCCGTCGCGTTCGGCTACACGTTCACCGCCACATTCGTGATCGCAAAGGCGCTCGACATGTGGTTCGGGATCCGCGTCAGCGAAGCCATCGAACACGAGGGCCTCGACGTCGTGCTCCACGAGGAGCAGGCGTACCTGCTGACCGAGTAACCTGCTGGTGGAGGGGGAGAGACGACGCCATGAAGCTGATCATCGCCTACATCATCCCGTTCAAGCTGGACGAGGTCCGCGACGCGCTGAAGGAGACCGGCGTCACGGGGCTCTCCGCGGGCAATATCCAGGGCTTCGGCCGCCAGGCCGGGCACACGGAGACCTACCGCGGCGCGGAGTACGAGGTGGACATGGTGCCGAAGACGCGCCTCGAGATCCTCGTCGATGACCTGCTCGCGCCGATGGTGATCTCGACGATCGAGCGGACCGCGCGCACCGGATCGATCGGGGATGGCAAGATCGCCGTCATCCCGGTGGAGGACGTGATCCGCATCCGCACCGGCGAGCGCGGTCGGGACGCGCTCTAGCGCGCCGGCGGCTTAGGATCGCCCGAAGACGCGCACCAGGAACGGCTCGAACGCGGCGTCGAAGGCCTCGGGCCGGTCCAGCATCACGTTGTGGTTCGAGCCCTCGATGGTGACCAACTCGCTCCCCCGGATCTCCGCGTGCATGCGCGCGGCCATCGCCTCCCCCAGGTGGCCCTCGGTCGCGCGGATGATCAGCGCCGGACAATCGATCCGCGAGTAGAGCTCGGTCAGGTCGACGTGCGCGATGTCCTGCATCGTCAGCCGCATGACCGGCGGCGTGAGGCGCAGGTGCACGCTCCCCGCGTGCTCGCCCGGCTCGATCAGCATCGCGGCGTACTCCTCCGAGTACGCGCTCCAGTTGCGCAGGAAGTTCGTCTGGCGCATGCGCTCCATGAACTCCTCGCGCGAGGCGTACTCGTGGACCAGCGGCTGGCGAGTGCGCGTGCGCGGGGGCGGCGTGCCGTTGACGTGCGGAACGATCCCGGGGTCGACGATCGCGAAGCCAGCCGGATCGTGCTCCGTGACCCACGGCATCGCGATGCGCGCGCCCAGCGAGTGCCCCACGATCAGCGGGCGCCCCCGGTCACCGGCGACGCTGCGCACGACGCAGTCCAGGTCGCCCCCCTGGTCGGCGTACGAGTAGCCCGTCTCGGGCTTGTCGCTCTCCCCGTGCCCTCGAAGGTCGTATGAGACGAGGCTGTACTCCGGGCCCAGGCGCTCGGCCGTCCGCCGCCAGTGCCAGCCATGCGCGTTCAGGCCGTGGAGCGCGACGATGATCCTCGGTCCGTGCCCCCACCGCAGCGTGTGCAGGCGCACGCCGTCACGCGGATTCGTGACGTGGAACGATTCGAAGGAGCCGCCTTCACCCGACACTGGGTTCCCTCTCCACCATGCCGCCGGCGATCGCGCCGCCCCGGCCATCACCCGCCGCTGACCTCGATCCGGTGCCGGAACCAGCGCCGGGCCGGGAAGTCTCCGCGCATGGTAACGGCTCTGTCACCCTCGGCTACGCGCCCCAGCACGCAGCGCACCGCGCCCGCGAGGGCGAGGTTCAGGCGCTCATCACTTCTGTTATTCTCCTGCGCACCCGCCGCGAGGCGCGCCGCGCAGAACGCCTCTGCCAGGAGCGCGGAGCGTCGCAGGGGCAGCGCGCAGAGCAGCGTCGCAGAGCAAGGAGCACCCGGTGCAAGTCGTCCTTCGCGTCCCCGCGTTCGCCCCCGTGCCCGAGGTGGTGGAGTTCACGAAGCGCTGCGAGGACGCCGGGTTCGACGGCGTCGGCTTCGTGGACTCGCAGATGATCACCCGCGACGCCGTGGTCATGCTGGCAGCGGCGGCCACCGCCACGCACCGCGTGCGCCTGGTGCCCGCGGTGACGAACCCGATCACGCGCCACGTCTCCGTCTGGGCCTCCACGGCGCAGGCGCTGGACGAGCTGGCGCCGGGACGCATCGAGATCTGGATGGGACGCGGCGCCAGCTCGGTGAACCTCGCCGGGATGCCGTACGCGACCGTGCGGCGGCTGCGCGAGACCGTAACGAACATGCGCCGGCTGATGGCGGGCGAGTGGGACGTGTTCCCGGATGTCCACACCCGGATGGGTGGCTCCGGCCGCCAGGTCCCCATCCGTATCGCCGCCGCCGGGCCCCAGGCGTTGAAGCTCGCGGGGGCGATCGGGGACAGCGTGCTGATCGCCGCGGGCGGCAACGACGCCTCGCTGCAGCGCGCGCGCGACCTGGTGCACGAGGGCGCGCGCGCGGCGGGCCGCGACCCCGCCGAGGTGCAGATCTCCCTCTCGCTGATGACCTCGATCCGCGAGCAGCGGGAGGATGCCTACCGCTGGGCGAGCCCGCTGTGCGCCCGCAATCTGCGCAACGCGGCCTGGCTGGCGGACGCGGGCATCGATGCGCGCGGGATGCAATCGCCGCCCGAGCTGGACACGCTCTACCCGGACTTCTTCCACGCCGAGGACTGGAACCGCGCGATGGCGCTCTCGTCGTTCCTCCCGGACGACCTGCTCGCGCAGATGGCCCCGCGCGTGGGCCTCGTCGGCTCTCCCGAGGACTGCGTGGAGCGCCTGCGCGAGCTCTCGCGCGCCGGGTTCACTGAGGTCTTCATGCAGACGATCGGGACGATGAACTACCCCGAGGCGGAGCTGCGCGCCTTCGCGACGACCATCGGCCCCGCAGTCGCGGCGCTGCCCTGATCGCCACGCCCGCATCGCGGAGCACGCAGCGCGGCCCCCGGGGCTCCCGTTTGCGCCGGTTGCGTTCACGTTTGTGATTGACGGGCGGGTTAGCATACGCCCGCCAGTTGAATCAGCGCGTGCTTCGCAATACCGGCGAGCCGCGGAAAGGGTGCGCGGCCATGAAGTTCGGGATGTTCCTGCTGATGCAGTCCCCCAACATGCTCCCTTCGGGCGAGGTGTATCGGAACGCCATCGAGCAGGTCGAGTTCGCGGACGCGATCGGCCTCGACTACGTCGTGCTGGCCGAGCACCACTTCTCCAGTTACGGCTTCCTGCCGAACCCGCTGATGTTGATCCCGAAGCTCGCGGACCGTGCGCCGCACGTCCGCTTCAGCACCGCCGTCGTCGTGCTGCCGCTGCACGACCCGCTCCAGGTCGCGGAGGAGATCGCGATGGTGGATCACCTCACCGGTGGCCGCCTGGAGGTCGGGTTCGGCACCGGTTACCAGCAGTACGAGTTCCAGCGCTTCAACCGCCCGCTCGCCGAGAATCGCGCGATCTTCGAGGAGACCCTTGACGTGATCGTGAAGGCGCTGACGCAGGCGCCGTTCAGCCACCAGGGCCCATTACTTCAACATCCCGGAGACCACCACCCTGCCGCGGCCGCTCCAGGTGCCGCACCCGAAGTTCTGGCGAGCCACTTCCAGCGTGGAGAACATGGCGTCCACGCTGCGTCGAGGGATGAACGTCATCACGGGTGGCACGGCGAGCAGCATCGAGCGGGTGATCAGCACATGGCACCTGTTCCAGGACGCCGTGGAGCTGTCCGGGATGGGCTGGCCGCAGGAGTTCATCGTCCAGCGCGGCGTGTACGTCTCGGACACGGAAGAGGATGCCCGCGCGCAGCTGCAGCAGGCGATCTGGCACACCCGCACCGCCCGCGGGCTCTCCTCGAACAGCCTCCCCGTGGACGCCGGTCGCGCGCTGACGGAGCAGACCGCGCGCGTGGCGCAGGAGGACGATCCGGACATCCTGTACCGGGACTGGTTCTTCGGCACGCCGGAGGTGGTGGCGGAGAAGCTGCACCGTCTCACGCAGTACACGGGCGTGTCCTACTTCAACGGATCGTTCTCCCTGGGCGCGCTGCCGCAGGCGAAGGTCCTGCGCTCCATGGAGCTCTTCGCGACGAAGGTGATGCCTCTGCTGCGGGCGTACGAGCCGGATCAGGCAAAGTACCCGCGGCGCGAGGACGCCCCGGACCCGAAGGGCTACTACGCCTGGGAGGAGGGGATGCCGACCACGTTCGGCTAGGCCCGCTGACCGGCTCAGCCGGCACACCCTGCCCACCAGCGGTACGGTGTGATCGTGGCGGCCGCGTGAGGCCGCTCGCGGTCAGCGAAGGGGCGCCCCCGTGGCCGAGCTCCGCCGGAGGACGGCATCGCTGCTGCGCACCCGGGCGTTCACCGTCTGGGCGGTCGCCATCCTCGCCGGCGCGCTGCTCATGCAGACGCCGTTGCGCACGCTGATCTTCGGCGACTCGACGCTGGGTGGGTTTGTGGTCGTGGTCGACGCGGGCCACGGCGGCGAGGAACTTGGCGCCACGGCCCCCGGCATCGTCGAGCGCGACTCGAACCTAGACCTGGCGAAGCGCGTGCAGGTGCTGCTGGAGCGGCGCGGCGCGCGCGTGGTGCTCACGCGCCCGTCCGAGAATCGCCCGGGGGACGACGCGAGGGCGGGCCTGAGCGGGTACACGGCGACCTTTGCCGACCTGCAGGCGCGCGTGGCCATCGCGAACGAGGCGCACGCCGACGCCTTCGTCTCGATCCACTCCAACCTCTTCGGCGATCCGAACGTGCGCGGACTCCAGGCCTGGTACGACGCCCAGCGGCCATTCGCGGACGAGAATCGCCGCCTCGCCACGCTCTGCATCGAAAGTGTGCGGGCGGCCCTGTCGATCGGCGGCTACGAGGTGCCCAGCGGCGGCGCGATGGACGAGGCGGGGCTGCAGGACGCCTCCGGCCGCGACACGCCGCTCCTGGTGCTCGGGCCGGAGCGGGACGTGCTGCGCGAGGAGCTGCTGGACCGGGGGGCGGACCCGGCGGCGCTCGGGCTTGGGCCGGGTGATGCCTCGTACCACACGGCGGCGACGTCGATGCCGGGGAGCCTGCTGGAGATCCTGTTCGTCAGCAACGAGGCGGACGCCGCGCTGCTGAAGGACGACACGGCCCGGTCGCTGATCGCCGCCGGCATCGCGTACGGCATCGAACGGTTCCTGCTCGAGCAGCCCTGAGTCGACCGCGGAGCGAATCGCGGGAGGCCCGCCGGCTGGCGGGCCTCCCGGGCTGCGGCACGGTGTCCGAACGGGCTAGCCGATGGGGCGGATGCCGGCGCCGGGCGCGCCCGTGCCGGACGCCACGGCGGCGGCCGTCGCCTGGTCCACGCCCTTCGCCCACTTCCGCTTCAGCGGGTCGCTGACATGGAAGCCGAGCGTGCTGACCTTCTCGATCTCCATCTCGATGTACTCGCCGTCCTGCATGGCGCCGAGGCCCTGGTGGTTCGTGCCCGTGAAGAGCAGGTCGCCGGGGACCACCGTCATGAAGCTCGAGAAGAACTCGATGCACTCGGGGATGTCGTGCGCCATGTCGTCGGTGTTGTACTTGCCGCGCAGCTCACCATCCACGGTCAGGCGCACGTTGAGCGCGTGCGGATCCTCGATCTCGTCCTTCGTGACGATGCAGGACCCGAGCGGCGCGAAGGTGTCGAAGTTCTTGCCCAGCCGCGTCCCGCCGCCGTTCGAGCCGGTGTTCCCCTCGCGCGCGGACCCGTCGACGCCGCAGGTGTACCCGAAGACGTAGTCCATCGCGTTGGAGCGGCCGATGCCCTTGCCGCGCTTGCCCATCACGGCCACCAGCTCCGGCTCGTGGTGGAAGATGTTGGCGTCCAGCGGGGGCAGCACCAGGGTGCCCCCATGTCCGATGACGGCCTCCGGGTTCTTCAGGAAGCCCCACATCGGCTGCACCGGACGCGTGCCGTTCTCCTTGTAGTTGGCGCCCATGCACATGATCTTCGGCGGACGGGGGAGCGGCGCCTCGATCTGCACGGAGGCGAGCGGGACGGCCGCGCCGCTCTGTTCCAGGCTGGCGAGGTCGCCTCGCACGGCCTCCCAGTTCGCGATGATCGCCTCCATCGCCTCCTGGCCGCTGCGCGGCTGGAAGCGCTGGAGCGCCTGCGAGACGTCCACCACGCCGCGGCTGCCGAGCACCCCGGGGCGGCCATTGTTGAACAGTACGAGCTTCACGGTCTCATCCCTCCCTGCAGCCGCACGCCGATCGGCGGTGCTCCGACTCTGTGGCGCGAGGTCCGCGAGCCTCCGATGGCGACCGATCCGCCTCGACGCGCGCCGGCCCTGCCCCTCTACTACGCCCCTGCGCGGCGCACTTCAAGCGCATGCAGGCCGGGAGATGCCTTTTGCCAGCAAGATGCATGCAAATGCGAGAGGGATCCGCGGTGCGCCGCCGCCGATCACACAGGGGCCCGCCGATCGGCGGGCCCCTGTGTGCGAGCTCCGGGTTCCGGGAGAGCGCCTCCGGTGCGCGCTGAGTGCGCTCGCCGCGGCGCGCCCCCCGGCGCACGGGGCTAGAGCGAGGGCTGGAGGATCTGCACAATGCCCTCGTCGCAGAGCTCCTTGAAGCGCTGCGCCTCGGCCTCGCTCCCGACAACGGTGTAGTGGATCGGCACGGCGAGGCGCGGCTTCAGGTCCTCCCGGACCGCGGCGGCGGCTTCCTCGGGCCCCATGGTGTACGTCCCGCCTACCGGGAGCATGACGACATCCGCCCGGATGTTCTTCAGCTCCGGGATGCGGTCAATGTCGCCGGCGTGGTACAGCCGGCGCCCCGCGACCTCGATCACGTAGCCGACCCAGTTGTTCGAGCGCGGGTGGTACGGCTTGTCGATGTTGTAGGCGGGCACGACTTCCACGTGCACGCCCTCGATCGTGTGCGTCTCGCCCGGCGCGACCGGGTACTTCTTGTCGTCCGGCACGGGCACCTGTGCGATGCAGTCGGGCGGACCGACGGCGATCGTCTCGGGCTTGATCACCTTGCGCATGTCGTCCGTGGAGAGGTGGTCACCGTGGGCATGGGTGATGAACAGGATGTCGGCCTTCGGGTCGCCGCTGCCCGACAGCCGGAAGGGGTCGATCCAGATCACCTTCCCGTTCGTGATCAGGAAGGTCGACTGCGCCCCCTTCGTCACTCCGTGGAGCAGATCGCTCGCCTGCGTCATCCTGTCCTCCTCCATCCACTCCGCGCGCACGCGAAGTCATGATCACCCGGCGCCCGGGCTCTGCGAGTGGTGAGCGACGAGGGGCGGGTGCCTCGTCCGTCCGAGGAATCTACACGCTCCCCGGGTGATTCCGCCAGAACGGCGCGGATCGCCCCCTGCCAGTTGCCCCCGCTCGCGGCGCGTCCGACGCTGTACCCGGAAGCGCCCGCGGGCACGGGGCCCGTGCGCCGGCACTGGCTTCCGGGAACGGGTGGAGGACCATGAAGCGCCTGGTGGTGTTCGACCTCGACGGCACGTTGGCGGAGAGCAAGTCCTCCCTGGACCCGGAGATGGCGCGCGTGCTGCGCGCGCTGCTCGGCGTGGCCCACGTCGCGGTCATCTCCGGCGGCGACTGGCCGCAGTTCGAGAGCCAGCTCCTCGCCTCGCTCGAAACGGGCGACCATCTGCGCGCGCTGTCCCTGCTGCCGACGTGCGGCACCAAGTTCTACGAGTACGACGGTGCCTGGAAGCAGCGGTACGCCGACAACCTCTCGGCCGGCGAGGTCGAGGAGATCGTCGCCGCGCTCCAGGGGGCGGTGGATGCGGCCGGCGTGGCGCCAGCGCAAACGTGGGGCGAACAGATCGAGAACCGGGACAGCCAGATCACCTTCTCCGCGCTCGGGCAGCAGGCCCCGCTGGCAGCGAAGAAGGAGTGGGACCCCGACTTCGCGAAGCGCCAGCGGATCAAGGCGCTGCTGGATGCCACGCTCCCCCACTTCTCGGTGCGCCTCGGCGGCACCACGTCCATCGACGTCACGAAGCCGGGGATCGACAAGGCGTACGGGATCCGCAGGCTGGTCGAGGCGCTCGGGATCACGATCCCGGAGATGATCTTCGTAGGCGACGCGCTGTTCCCCGGCGGAAACGACTACCCGGCGCGCGAGGCGGGCGTGACGTCGATCCAGGTGGACGGCCCGAAGGAGACGAAGCGAGTCGTCGAGACGATCGTCGCCTGCCTCGAGTGAGCGCCCGGGCTCGAGTGGGTGCCCGGGAGGGGCCGGGCGGTCAGAACGTCGCGATCGGGTTGACGGGCGACCCAGTGCCGCCGAGCACCACCAGCGGCGCGACGGTGAACAGGAACTCGTAGCGCCCCGACTCCGCGCAGACCTGCGAGAGCCGCTCGAAGTTCGCGTTGTCCAGCAGCGGCATGCCCATGTGCGGGATGGCGATGCGGTGCAGCGGGATCTGCTCGCCGTACTGCTCCTGGTGCGACGCCTCCATGAAGTCCCATGCCAGCAGCGACGCATTCGTGTCGTACAGGAATTCGAGGGCAGACACGGCCACGCCGGGGGTGTTGAGCGGGTACGCGTGCTCGAAGTCCGGGTGCGCCGCCCAGAACGGCTCGGCCCCCGATCGCACGAGGACGGCGTCCCCGGCGCGGGGGGTGATGCCGTGCAGGCGTGCAAAGTCGTCCAGGTCCCAGCCCTCCACCGGCTCGCCGTCCTGCACGTGGCGCTGCTCGCGCATCCGCGGGATGTCGTACAGCACGCCGCGGGTGACGATGCCGTCCCGCCAGTAGTCGACGGAGTTCGTTTCCGCGCGCTCCGTGGTCACCATCGAGGCAGGGCGGCCGTTGTAGAGCTGGCGTTCGGGGCCCCATTCCTCGCCAGTGAACATGTGGCAGAGCGCGTCGATGTGCGTGGTGACGAAGCCGTGGTAGTAGACGCCGATGTAGTCCCCACTGCCGCCGGGGTTCACGGACATCTCGAACTGCGCGGGGCGCGTGTTGCGGCGCGGATCGGGCTGCACCGCGGCGGTCTGCCACGGGTTCGAGCAGGAGATGCTGCGCCCATCCCGCACCAGGGCAGCGGCGGCCCGTCGCACGTCGGGGGTGATGTGATTCAGCGTGCCCAGCTGGTCGTCCGCGCCCCAGCGCCCCCAGTTGTGGAAGCGCTGGCGGTAGGCCCGGTACTCCTCCACCGTGGCCGACCGCCGATCGGCGATGCTCATCGTGCCCTCTTCCTGTTCCGGTGCGTGCCGCGAGTATCGCCGCGTTGTCAATCCGTCGCGTAGCGCCGCTCCAGGGCGTCGTAGCGCGACTTGTCGACGAGCCGCTGCCGCTCCTCGAACGTGGCGATGTCGTCGAGGACGCCCTCGATCGATCCGGTGCGGCGAATGTGGCCGAGCACGCGCTGCATCCCCGTCACTGCCGCCTGCAACGCCGCGTTGGCGTAGAGCACCATCGCGTAGCCCACATCCGCCAGCTCCGCCTGCCCGAGGATCGGCGTGTTCCCGCCGTACACCAGGTTCAGCAGCACCGGCGCGCCGGTGCGGGCGGGAATCGCGCGGACCTCCTCGGGAGTGCGGGGGCCCTCCACGAACAGGCAGTCCGCACCGGCCTCCCGCGCGCGGTGGGCGCGGTCGAGGGCGTCCTCGAACCCCGTGCAGGCGATGGCGTCCGTGCGCGCCATGATCAGCGTGTCAGCGCTGGCCCGGGCGTCCACGGCGGCGCGGATCTTCGCCACGAACTCCGCGGTCGAGACGACCTCCTTGCCCTCGAAGTGGCCGCACCGCTTGGGGAAGACCTGGTCCTCCAGCTGGATGCACGTTGCGCCCGCGCGCTCCAGCGTCCGTACGGCATAGCCGACGTTGACGGCGTTGCCGAAGCCGGTGTCCGCGTCAACGATGATCGGGAGCCGGGTCGCCTCGCGGATCGCGGCGACGTGGTCAGCCAGCTGCGTCAGGCTGACGAAACTCAGGTCCGGCAGGCCGAGGTACATGTTCGTCACACCCGCGCCGGTGACGTATAGCGCCTCGTAGCCCAGGTCCTCGGCGATGCGCGCGGTGAGCGCGTTCGCGCAGCCCGGGACGAGGAGCGCGTCGCGCCGGGCGATGCGCGTGCGGAGCGACCCGCCGAGCGACTCCACCATCAGTGCACCTCCCTCGTACCCGCCACCATCGCCAGCACGTTCACGGCAAGCGCCTTCGTGGGCGGTCACGCCGGGCGCGGGGAGAGGTGCGCGGACAGGAATGCCCCCACGTGTGCGTTGAACGCCCCGGGGTCCTCGAAGTACACGGAGTGCCCGGCGTCCGGGACCTCCGCGTACTGCGCGCCGGGAACGATGGCCGCGGTCATGCGCATGATCTCCGGCGGCACCAGCGGGTCGACGCCACCGACGAGGAACAGCGACGGCACGCGCAGCGCGGCCACCTGGTCCTTGGTGGGCACGCCGGGGGCGGCAGCGATCGCATCCGCGTTGCGCGGCGGGTTGAGACCCAGCACCTGCTGGTACAGGAACGTCCCCGCGGGATGCTCGCGCTGGAACCGCGGGCCGAGGCCGCCTCGCGCGGGCGGCTCGGGCAGGCTCGCCCGCAGCTCCGCGGACCGCTCTGAGGCGGCGGGCCAGTCGAAGAAGCCCCACGTGTCGCACATCGCCAGCGCGGTCACGCGGGCGGGGTGGCGCACGGCGAAGCCGATCGCGGTGCGCCCGCCCATGGACTGCGCGACGAGCGCCGTGCGCTCGATTCCGAGGCGGTCGAGCAGGGCCTCCAGGTCATCGACGTAGCGCGCCGATCCTTCCTCGCGCGGGTCGGTGGAGCGCCCGAAGCCACGGTGATCGATGGTGATGCAGCGATACCGCTGGCCGAACACGGGGATCTGCTGCCACCACGAGATGTGGTTGCCGCCCGCGCCATGCAGGAACGTCACCACGGGACCCTCGCCGGTGGACTCGTAGTACAGGTCAATGCCGTTGATTTGCTCGATGGGCATGCAGCGCTCCGTTCGCGATCCTCGCGTGCATTCTGCCACCGCGTGGCTACTCCAGCGGCGCCACGAGCTAGCGCACGCTCCCCGCGGCGGTTCCGCGAACGCCGCAGTCCCGGGGAGGCAGGTCGCGAGAGACCGGGTCGCGAGAGACTGGGTCGCGAGAGACTGGGTCGCGAAAGACTGGGTCGCGGGACACGGAGAAGCCCGCCGAATGGCGGGCTTCTCTCATCGGCCAGCGGTCGCGCGAACGCGCCGCCGGGACGCTACTGGCAGACGACGGTCGCCTTGCCCTCGAGGTCCCACATCGGCGTGGTGGTCGGGTACTTGGTGGACGGCAGCGCCACGATGACGGTGCCGGTCATGCCCACGCGGCGAGGCGTGTGCGACAGCATCGTCAGCTCGACGAAGTTCAGGCCGTTCTCCTGCCACTTCTTCGTGATCTTCCCACCGACGTGGATGATGTCACCCGACAGGTGGAAGTTGGTGATGCGGAAGGTGGCGGACCGTACGCGGCCGTAGATGCCCATCCAGTCCGAGATCACGCGCTCCCACAGCATCAGGCAGGAGTTGTTCTGGAGGAACATGCGCTCGGCGTTGTTGGCCTGGGCGACGCGGTCGTTGTGGTGCAGGCCGGGGTAGTTCCGGGTGGCGCCCACGAACATGATCATGCGCTGGACGGTCAGGTTGAAGTCGACGGTCGGGATCTCGTCGTCGACGTTGACGCCCTCGAAGTAGACCTGGGGCGGAATCGGGTACTGGACCGTGTTGTTGTCGTTCCCGTAGAACGTGGGCATTTGCGCGGGGTTACGTGGCATGTGCGTTCTCCTTCAGCGTTGATCGAGAGGGATGCGGGTTGCGATCGTCCGGCTCGCTATGAGCCGGGCTCGTCAACCACGCCCTCCTTGCGCACGAAGGAGTAGGTCCCCTGCGTCGCGCGGGCGACGATCTGGCCGAACTGGTTGAAGTAACTGGTGTCGTAGCCAATGAACGCGCCGATGCCGACGCGCGTCTCGCGCGGCGTGACGTGGTGCAGTACGCGACCCATGGTGGTGAGCCGGTCGCCCAGGCACACGGGCTCGAAGAACTCGATCGTCATGTCCGTGAAGAAGCCGGCGTTGGTCGGCGGCACCGGCGGACCGCCTGCGGACGGCTGGCGGTTGGCCAGCTGGGACTGGAAGTCCATGTCCACGTCCAGCGGGAAGCGCGTCGGCTGGCCCGGGCGCCAGTTGCCCCCGTAGGTGGGGACTTCCTTGACCATGGCCCAGGGCACCACCTGGCTGCGGTAGCCGGCCATGCGGGCGACTTCCTCGTCCCAGTAGAGCGGGTTGCCGATCTCGGCCGGTTCGCAGTAGCGCGAGAGCATCACCTTATCGACGCGCTCGTCGGCGACCATGATGATGCCGCCGGAGTAGTCCTCGCCGATGTGCTTCGCGGTGTCTTCCCAGGTGACGTTCGGGTCGCCCCGCATCGGGCGCGCCGCTGGTGGTGTCTGTTCGGTTGTCATTCTTACGTCCTTCGTGCGTGCTCTCTGGCTGCGGAACTGCTCGGCTCTCGGCTCTCGGTCGCTCCTTACGCTCTCGCGATCGCTCCGCCCGCATGGTAGCGGCGCCGCGACGCTCCTGCCTGTCTCTCCCGGCCCGGCGCCGGGGATGTGCCGCGAGGTCAATCGGTCCGGCATCCACAGCGCGGGGGGCCACCCTCACCCGCCGGAAAGGCCGGCGCGCGCACTGATACCACATCCTCACGCGCCGTGCCAGCGAAGCACCCCGGGGCAGGCGGGCAGGGGCCGGACCATGCCCGGCCCGGCGAGCCGCCTCGGCGCGGGTCAGGCGCGGTCGACGAAGCGGTAGCCCACGCCCGGCTCCGTCAGGAGGTGCCGCGGGCGCTGGGGATCCGGCTCGATCTTCTTGCGGAGGCGTGCGACGTAGACGTGGAGGTAATGGTTCTCGTCACCGTACTCCGGCCCCCAGACCTCGCGCAGGAGGGCGCGGTCGGTCAGCACGCGGTCGCGATGCGTGACGAACGCCTTCAGCAGGTCGTATTCGGTGGGCGTCAGGTGCACCTCCTCGGCGCCGATGGTGACGCGCCGCCGCTCCAGGTCCACCGTCAGGTCGCCGCTGCTCCAGCGCGCCTCGCTCCCGCTGCGCGGCGACGCCACGTGGCGGATGGCCACGCGGATGCGCGCGAGGAGCTCCTCCACCCCGAACGGCTTCGAGACGTAATCGTCCGCCCCGGCGTCCAGGGCCGCGACGCGATCGCGCTCCGCCTCGCGCGCGGACAGCACGATGATCGGGAGGCTGGAATGCTCACGCACGGCGCGGATGAAGTCCACGCCGTCCATGTCGGGGAGGTTCAGGTCCAGCACCACCAGGTCGGGATGGCGGCTGCCGAGTTGGTCGAGGCCGCCGACCGCGGTCTCTGAGGTAAACACCTCGTACCCGCGCGCCTCCAGGTTGCGGCGCAGCAGCCGGAGCATCTGCGGCTCGTCATCGACCACCAGCAGGCGCGCACCGGTGCTCATGCGCGCACCCTACGCCTCGGTCCGCGGCGGGACCATGCCGGCGGGCCGGGGGAGCGTGACCACGAACCGCGCGCCGCCGCCGGGGGCGTTGGAGGCGGCGATCGTGCCACCATGTGCCGCCACCAGGGCGTGCGCCACCGCCAGTCCCAGCCCCGTGCCGCGCTGGTCCCGCAGGCCGCGCTCCCGGGCGAACGGCTCGAAGAGGTGCGGAAGCACGTCCGCGGGGATCCCGGGCCCGTCATCCGCGACGGTGATGCGCAGGTCCCCCCCCGCGTCCTCCACCCGGACGTCGATCGCGGTCTCGGGGGGCGTGTGCCGGCAGGCGTTCTCCACGAGGTTCGCCACGACCTCGCCGATCGCCACGGGGTCCAGCACCGCGGACGAGAGGTCGTTGGCCGCGTGGAGGACGATGCGCCTGCCGGGGAGTGCATCGCGAAGGCGGGCCACCGTGGCCGCGACCACGTCCGCAGGGTCGTGCCACTCCCGGGTCAGCGCGAGCGTCCCCGACTCGATGCGCGAGAGGTCCAGCAGGTGGCGCACCATCTGGTCCAGCCGGTGCGCCTCGCCGGTGATCGCGTCGATGAACTCGCGGCGTTCCTCGGTCTTCCAGTCGATGTCGGAGCGGAGGCTGTCCGCGGCGGCGACGATCGCGGCGAGCGGGGTGCGCAGATCGTGCGAGACGGTGTTCAGCAGGATCGTCCGCAGCTCGTCCGCGCGGCGCAGGGCCTCCACCTCCGTCGCCTCGTGGCGCAGGCGGTCGCGCTCCACGGCCTCGGCCACCTCGTCCGCGGTGGCGGAGAGGAGGCGCTGGGTGATCGCATCCAGCGGGGGGCCCCCCGGGGGCAGCGCCACCGTCACCCAGCCGGCACCGTCCGTGCCGATGCGGACGTGGTACACGTCGAACCGCCCCGGCTGGCGGTGGCGCAGGCCGGTCCGGGTGCTGATCCACCGCCGCGGGCGGAAGCCGTTGGCGGCATCCTCCGCGCTCGCCAGGATGCGCCCCTCGCCGTAGCGCCCCAGCCCGCGCACGTAGCGGAGCGCTTCCTGGTCGCCGGACGAGGCGACGAGGGGCTCCGGGTCGCGAGACACGCTGATCGTCACGGCGGTCGCGCCCACCGCATTGGTGAGCACCGCCGCCGTCTCCTGCAGCCCTCCGGCCAGGGACTCGCCCGCCATGACGTGCGCGACGCGATAGAGCACCGAGGCGGCGCGCTCGTTGAGGCGAGCCTCGTCCGTGCGCCGCCGCACCAGCGTGGCGAGCTGCGCCGTGACCAAGCCGGTGAGCAGGAGCACCGACAGCGTGATCCACTCGACGGGGTCGGCCACGGTGACCGTGTAGTACGGCACCACGAAGAGCAGGTCGAACGCCAAGAACGAGGCCACGGCGGCCGTCACCGCTGCGGCACGCCCGGCGACGATCGCCACCACCAGCACCGCCGCGATATAGAGGACGGAGAGCCCGGCCACGGGCGTGTACGGCCGGGCAAGCGCGATCGCACCCGAGACCGCGCCGACGACGGCGAGCGCGAGACCGGTGCGCACCCACGGCTCGTTCCAGACGCGCGCGAGGCCACCGGGTGTCCGCATCCTTCCATGATGCGCCTGTGCGTCTTAACGGGGCGAGGGACCCGTCCCAACAGCCCGAGGGCGCGCACGTCCAAACGTACGAACGGTCCGGGATTTGTGTACCATCGGTGCCGGCGAAGATTCGCCGAGATTAAGTAGGTCACGCGCACCAAGGACGGGTCAGCCGGCCGTCAGAAGGTCCAGAGGTATGGAGACCACCTCGCGCACGCCCCGTGACCCGGAGGACTCGCTGTCCATCCACAGCGACGGCCACGCGCAGATCCTGCTGACGCGCTCGGAGCGCCTGGCGGCGTTCGGGACATGGGAGCGGGACGTCGTGACCGGAAGAGGTCGCTGGTCGCCTGAGACGTTCCAGCTGATGGGCCTGCACGAGGATGCCGGCGCGCCGGACTTCGATGTCTGGCTCAGCTGGATCCATCCCGAGGACCGCCGGCCCCTCCACGAGGCCCACGCGCTGGTGGCAACCGGCGGGGCGATCCACGCCGAGCTCACCTTCCGCGTGACCCCGCCGGACGGGCACATGCGCGTGATCCGCGGCAGCGTCTTCCGCGCGCCGGACCAGCCGGTCGTGCTCGGCATCGCCCACGATGTGACGCCGGAGACGCGGGCGCGCGAGGACGCGGAGCACACTCGCGCGCTCCTGGCGGAGGCGATCGACGCGGTCCCCGAGGTGATCACGATCCGCGGGAACGACGGGCGCCCGCTGTGGTGGAACCGCGCGCACGAGGAGTTGACGGGCCTGTCGCGTGAGGCGATCAACGAGTCCCGGCGCGGCGGGTCGATCCACGCGGACGATCTCGCGGCGTTCCTCGCGTGGACAGACGCCGCGACCGACCGCGAGCCGGCAGCGCCGGGCACGGAGACACCGACGTTCCGCGTGGTGCGCCCGGACGGGTCGATCCGGCACTTCCGGCCGATGCGCGGCGCGACCATCCGCCTGCACGGAGAGGCCATCGGCGTGGTGCGCTCGGGACGCGACGTGACCGAGGAGGTCCGCGCCCGGCAGGAGGCCGCGGCGCACGCCGCCGAGTCCGCGGCGATCCTGGACGGCATCCCCGCAGCCGTCGCGCTCATCGATCCCGCGCAACGCATCGTGCGTTGCAACCGCGCCTTCGTGGACGCCGCCGGGTGCGCGGTGAACGAGGTGATCGGGGAGCACGTCGCGCGCTTCCTCGTGGATGCGGCGCCGCTCGCCGCCGCGCACGGTCCGGCACCGGGCGACGCGCGGATCGTGCACCTGCGCCGGCGCGACGGGTCCACCACACCGGTGTCGCTGACCGCGGGGCCGCTGCGCGACACCGATCCGTCCGGCCCGCGCCTGTTGACGTTCACGGACGCGACGGCGACGGTGCTGGCAAACGAGCAGGTGCAGGCGCTCCAGCGCCACGAGGCGATCGGGGAGCTGGTTGCCGGGGTCGCCCACGACTTCAACAACCTGTTGACCGGGATCCTCGGCCCGCTGCACATGCTGCAGGGGAACCCCCTGGAGCAGCGCTGGCTGGATATCGCCGTCGAGGCCGCCGAACGCGCGGTGCCGCTGACGCGCCAGCTCCTGGACGCCTCGCGCCCCGTTCCCGCGGAGCTGTCGCCCACCGACGTCACCCGGGTCGCGGCGGACGTGGTGCGCCTGTTCAGCGCGACCAGCGATCGCCGCCTGCGCTTCGCGCTGCACCAGCCGCCCCTGGTGCCACACGTAGTGGCGACGGCCTCCGGCCTGCAGCAGGTGCTGATCAACCTCGTCGCCAACGCGCGCGACGCGGTGCTCGAACGCCTCGAGGCTGATCCGGAGGGACCGGCGGGCACGGTGGACGTGACCATCCGAGTGGACGACGACGCCCCTCCCCGCGTCTTGGTCAGCGTCGCGGACAACGGCCGCGGCGTCCCCGAGGAGCTCCGAGAGCGGATCTTCGATCCCTTCTTCACGACCAAGCGCAGCGGGAAGGGCACGGGCGTGGGGCTCCCGACCAGCCGCGCGCTGGTCGCGCAGTACGGGGGCACGCTGACCTTCCATCCCCACCCGGGTGGCGGCACCGTCTTCACCCTCGAGCTGCCGGTCGCGGGGGCCGCGCTCGAGTCCGGAGCGGCGTCACCCTCGGCGCCCCCGCGCGACCGGCCGCTGGAGGGCATGCGCGTGCTGCTCATCGACGACGACGACGCGGTGCGGGCGTACGCGGAGCACGTCCTCACGGTAAGCGGCGCGATCGTCGACTTCGCTGCCAGCGCGGAGATCGGGCTGACGCTCATCGCCGCCTCGCCTCCCGAGGCCGCGGTCTTCGACCTCAACATGCTGGACATGAGCGGCTGGACATTCCTCCGTCGCGCTCGCGCGCTCGCGCCGGGGGCGCGCCTGGTGGTGCTGTCCGGCCACGTAGACGCGGAGCAGCAGCGCCGGCACCGCCCGGACGCGGTCGTGTGGAAGCCGTACCGACCGGCGCAACTCGTGCAGGCGCTGCTCGGCACGCGCTCGACCGGCGCGGCGGAGGCCGCCGGGGGCGCACCAGCTTGAGGGCGCGCTTGGTTGTCATCGATTAACGGGCCTCGAGGTGATGGTCATCTGGTGAGGGGACACTCAACTCACCTGGGTTCGTGACGCTACGTGATGTCGCACGTGATACCGCAGGTGATGGCGTCACGTGGTGGCATCGGTGATCGCCTCACGTGATGTCGCATGTGATAGCGCCACTGAGCCAGGCGCCCGCTGCTACCGCGCGGCCGCGCGCAATCCGCGCCGCCGCGCGCTTCGTATCCCCCTTGTAATCAGTCGTGCACCGTACTACACATGACGAGCATTATCGGTACGGATGACGTGTGTGTTTGGGCGGCGTCTTCCCCTGTGCAAGGGGGAACCGCCGACGAGGGGAGTCCGAGTGAACGAGTCTGGATACTGGCAGAAGGTGGCAGCCGGAGGGCTGAACCGCCGCGCATTCCTGCGCTCAGCAGCGGTGACTGGCGTGGGCGCAGCCGCGTTCCTCGCGGGGTGCGGAACGAGCGCTCCGGAGAAGCCCGCCGCGGGCGGCACCGGCGGCGCCGGGGGCACCGCAACTCCCGCGGCATCCGCGGGCGTCTTCGCGAACCCGAAGGGGAAGAAGGGCGGGACGATCACCGATGTGGGGCTGGACCCCACGACCGGGTGGGACCCGCACGGCAACATCGGCTACCTCACGGGCACGATCACCGAGCCCCTGGGAATCAAGCTGATCCGGCACGACTACACGGGCATCAAGACCAAGTGGACCGTCGGCGCGGAGGAACTCATCATCGGCGAGCTCGCCGAGAAGTGGGAGACGCCTGACGCCCTGACCTACAACATGACGATCCGCAAGGGGCTCAACTGGCCGAACCAGGAGCCGATGAACGGCCGCCCGATCACGGCCAAGGACGTCGTCTACAACTTCAAGCACTACGCGCTGCCCACCAGCCAGGTGCAGACGTGGGTCTCCAACAACATCAAGTCGTGCACGGCGATCGACGACAACACGGTGCAGTTCAAGCTGAACTACCCGCACTGGCGCTGGGCCGGCGACCTGGACTCCTACAACACGATGATCCAGCCCGAGGGCCTGTACGAGTGGGCCAAGGGCGACGTGAAGGAGGCCACCAAGGCACGCGGCGGCGGCCCATGGATCCTCGACTCGTACCAGGCTGGCTCCGTGGCGCGCTTCATCCCGAACGAGTCCTACCGCAAGTTCTTCGGTGTCCCGTACGCCGACAAGCTGAACGTGGCGATCCTCGCGACGGGCTCTCCGCGCCTGCAGGCGTGGGCCGGGAAGAACGTCCAGTTCTTCACGCCGCTGCCGGGACAGATGGACACCGCGAAGAAGGCTCGCCCGGAGTCGCAGTGGACCACGAACTACGCGGCCACGAACACGAACGCGCTCTTCATGAAGACGGCGCAGAAGCCGTTCGATGACGTCCGCGTCCGCCGCGCGCTGTCCATGTCCGTCGACCGCGACGGCTGGGGCAAGACCCTGCAGAACGAGTTCAAGTGGGAGAGCGGTCCGATCACGTGGGGCTACCCGACGTGGAAGCTCGACCACACGAAGATGCCGGCCGAGACGCAGAAATGGCTGAAGGTCGACATCGCCGAGGCGAAGAAGCTCATCGACGCCGCGGGCGTGACGACGGCGAAGACGTTCACGATCCACATGTACCCGTACAGCCCGGACTACACGCCGGAGGCGCAGTTCCTGATCGACTCGCTGAAGAAGATCGGCGTGAACTCCGCGCTGAAGGTGTACGAGTACAACAACTGGCTCGCCACCGCGTACACCGGCAAGTACGAGGACCTGCTCTACGGCCCGGACAACCTGGACCGCGTGACGCAGCAGCTCTCCGACCGCTTCACCGCGACCTCGGAGCGCAACCACTCGGGCGTCCAGGACGCGGAGATGCAGAAGATGCTCGCCGACTTCGGTGCGGCGAAGACTCCGGCGGACGCCAAGGCGGTCTCGGACAAGATCCAGACGCGCTCGGTGGATCAGGCCTTCGCCGTCTACCGGCCGCAGCCGGTGAGCCCGCTGACGTGGGACCCGTCGATCCAGAACTACGATGGACAGGCCCCCATCCTGTACCACACGTTCTACCGCGACGCGTTCTCGTGGCTCGGATAGCGGCTCGGTAGCCACCGCGGCGCACGGGCCGCTCGCAGGCCGATGACAGAAGGCCCCGGAACCTGGTTCCGGGGCCTTCTTGCTGTCCCTGCTCCTGCGCCGCCGTCCGGCTGCCTCGACGCCCGGCCGCTGCCTGTCGCGCTGGACGGCCAGCGCCCGAGGTCCTCGCTCCCGGGCTAGAGGCGAATCCGTCCGATGTCGCCCTCGATCGTGATCTCGGTGCCGAAGGGCTCCGACACCTTCTGCAACCACCGCAGGATCTCCTGCGCGACCGGCCCGCGCGCCAGCAATGGGCGCCCGCGCTGGGGAATCGGCCGACCGAAGCCGAGGTCGATCGGATGCAGTGTGACCTCGGTCAACCGCTTTGCCTTGAAGTGACAGACGCCCACCACGCTCTGCCAGAAGACCGGGTCCGCGGGGAAGCCTCGACCGTCCGAGTCAGAGCGCGCCTCGAAGAAGTCGCCCGGCGTGTGCGAGTGATCCAGGCCGAAGCGGCGGTAGCCTTCGTCCGGCACCCAGTCGACCGTCTCGTTCTCGAAGACGAAGTTGCCCAGGCTGTAGAAGATCGGCGCGCCGTTGTAGATCTCGATGCCGCGCAGCAGGTGGGGCCCGTGGTTCGCCACCACGTGGCACCCCTGGTCCACGGCCCAGCGGGAGAACTCCACCAGGTAGTCCGGCGGCGCGGTGCGCGGGCCGCCGTGGCGTTCCCCGGTGGTGCCGCTGTCGTGGCAGTGGACGCTGTAGACCAGCCAGTCCGCCTGCTTGCGGGCGCCGCGGATCCAGTTGCCAATCCCGGCCAGGTCGTCCCGGTTCACGCTGGTGCTGATCTTGAACCCGTCGCCCAGGTGGAACTCGTTCTCCATGAACTTCGCGGCCACGCTCTTATCCACCGGCGCGACGCGCCCGGAGAAGCCGAACTGCTCCGAGGCCTCGGCGGCCTCGTCGTAGCCCAGCTCGCGGTTCGCCCGGTGCAGCGCGTCGAGGATGTCGCGGGGAACAGTGTGCTGCTTCTGGTGCCGCAGCGCGTTGATGCCGGGACGGCCGGGGAAGTCCGGGCGTCCGCGACCCGCCCGCGAGATCTCGGAGAAGCTGCTGGACGCGGACATCAGCGCCACGCGCCCCTTCGGCGAGTCGACGTACCCGGGGGCGCGCGCGTGATCGATGTCACGCCCACCGCCCGCGTACGGGATGTCCATGTCCTCCAGGTGCTTGAGCGTGGTGAGGTAGCCGCCCTCCGAGAAGTCGAAGGAGTGGTTGTTCGCAGTGCCGACCGCGTCGATCCCCATCCACTTCAACTCGGCGAGGTTCTTGGGATCGGATCGCGTGTAGGTGGCGCCGGACCAGTTCCATGACGTCTCGAAATCGTGGAAGAGCATCTCGAGGTTGGCGATGCTCACGTCTGCGCCGCGCAGGAGTTCCACCAGCCCCAGGTAATCGGGCTCGCGGAAGCTGCGCATCCGTCGCGTGACCATCGCGTCGCCGACCACGGCCATCGAGATGTCTCCGCTTTCGGACTCATACAACATGGGCCATTCCTGATCCTGCGGCCGGCGCCGCCGTGCTGAACGCGTGCTTCGGACTGCCTGCAACGTGTGTGATGCGAGGCCTGCTCCGAGCAGTACGCCAGGCCGTACGCGGACACAAGGTGCGTCCCCTCCAAACGACCAGTGCGATCCCATCTATCCGCGGGACGAGGGTTGCGCGATGTGCCTACGCTCCGGGACGAAAGTCCCCCAACAACCGGGACATCGTGGCTGTAATGACCCCCCTGCCGGCGCTATAACCCGCACGTGATGCCGCACGTTCACACGTGATGAGCACACGAAGCGCGATAAGCACGCCAGCCTGGCGTGCCAGGGGATCCGCCTGGAGGGAAGTCCGAGTATGAGCGATTCGAGTTACTGGCAGCGCAAAATCGCCGGGCCGGGGCTGGGCCGGCGGACGTTCCTGCGCTCGGCCGCGGTCACGGGGGTGGGCGCCGCGGCCTTCCTCGCAGGGTGCAAGTCGAACGCACCGAGCACGCCCGCCGCTGGCGGCGGCGCCGCTGGTGGCGCCGCCTCGGCGTCATCCGGCCCATCACTGGGCGTGTTCCAGGTCCCGGAAGGCAAGCGAGGCGGCACGCTCGTCGATGTCGGCATCGACCCGACCACGGGCTGGGACTCGCACACCACGTCCGCGCAGCAGACCACCCAGAACCTCGAGCCACTGCACATCAAGCTGATCCGGCACGACTACCGCAAGAACTTCAAGGCCGGCGATGACACCCTCATCGGGGAGCTCGCCGAGAAGTGGGAGTCTCCTGACCCGCTGACCTACAACTTCACGCTCCGCAAGGGCATCAACTGGCCCGACCAGGAGCCCATGAAGGGCCGCCCGATCACGGCGCAGGACGTGAAGTACGCCTTCGACGCCTGCATGTCTCCCACCGCGCAGGTGCAGGAGTATGTGTTCGGCAACATCGCCTCCACGACGGCCGTGGACGACGGGCAGTTCCAGATCAAGCTGAAGCAGCCCAACCTGTTCTTCCCCAGCGACATCGACTCGTTGAACACGATGATCGTGCCAAAGGGCATCTACGAGTGGGCCGGCGGGACGATGAAGGACCCGGCAAAGGTGCGCGGCGGTGGCCCATGGCTGCTGGAGGAGTATCGCGCCGGGTCGCTCGTGAAGATGAAGCCGAACGAGGCCTACCGGAAGGTCTTCGGCGTCCCCTACGCCGACAACTTCAACGTCGCGATTGTCGCGACCGGCGCGCCACGATTGACCGCGTTCGTGGCGAAGAACGTGATGTTCTTCGCCCCGGCGGCCGGCCAGCTGGAAACGGCGAAGAAGAGCCGACCGGACGCGAAGGTCATTGAGGACGCGTACCCGTCGTCGGGCGGCACGTCCATCTCGATCAAGCAGATCGACAACAAGCCGTTCGACGACGTGCGCATCCGGCGCGCGATGTCCATGGCGATCGACCGTGACGGCTGGGGCAAGACCTTCCAGGTCCCGTACAAGATGGAGTCCGGCCCCATCTCGTGGGGCTACCCCACGTGGAAGCTCGACCCGGCGAAGCTGCCGGCCGAGACGGCCAAGCTCGTCAAGTACGACGTGGCCGAGGCGAAGAAGCTGCTGGACGCCTCTGGCTTCAAGCAGCCCGGCGAGATCCTCATGCACTACTACCCGTACAGCCCGGACTACGCGGGTTGGTCCCAGTTCCTGCTGGACTCGTTCTCGAAGATCGGCATGAAGGTCACGCCGAAGGTGTACGAGTACAACAACTGGCTCGGCACCGCGTTCATCGGCAAGTACACCGGCCTGATGTTCGGCCCGGATGCCAGCATCGACCGGCCGTCGCCGATGCTGTGCGACCGGCTGCGCAAGGGCTCCGCGCGCAACCACTCGTTCATCGAAGACGCCACCACGCAGAAGATGCTCGCCGACTTCTGGGGCGCCAAGAGCATCGCCGACGCCAAGCCGATCGCCGAGGCGGTCCAGGCGCGATCGATCAGCGAGGTGTTCTCGATCTACAGCCCCATGGGCGTCGCTCCGAAGCTCTGGGACCCGGCCGTCCAGAACTACAACGGCCAGCAGGCGTTCAACCACCAGTTCGAATACAAGAACGCCTTCTACTGGCTGGCATAGCAAACTAAGCAAAACAAGTGCATCATCCGGGAACTCACCCTTCGGGGTGAGTTCCCGCTGATTGGCCCTGACAGTGGAGCGTGGTGGATGACGTCCGCGAACAACCCGACGGCAACCCAGCCCCCCGGGATCCTCGCCGGGGTCCGGGTGCTGGACCTCACCCGGCACATCGCCGGGCCGTACTGCACGAAGCTGATGGCGGACTACGGCGCCGACGTCATCAAGATCGAACAGCCGGGCACCGGTGACCCCTCCCGGCACTTCCCGCCGTACTACCACGACCAGCCGGACCAGGAGGGGAGCCTTCACTTCCTCTACCTGAACACCAGCAAGCGCAGCGTCACGCTGGACCTGAAGACCGAGCGTGGACGCCAGATCTTCCTCGACCTCGCGCAGCAGGCGGACGTGGTCGTGGAGAACTTCCGGCCGGGCGTCATGGACTCGCTGGGGATCGGCTGGGAGACACTGCACGCCCTCAAGCCGAGCCTCATCCTCACCTCGATCTCGAACTTCGGGCAGACGGGGCCGTATCGCGACCTGAGGGCGACCGAGCTCATCGAATACGCGATGAGCGGGGTCATGACGATCAGCGGCCGCGAGGACCGCTCGCCGCTGAAGCACGGCCTCTCGCAGGCCCAGTACGACACCGGGGCCAACGCCGCGTGGGTGACGGCGATGATGCTGTTCTGGCAGGTCCAGGGCCGCGCCGGGCAGCACGTGGACATCGCCATCCGCGACACGGTCGCCGGCACGCTGGTGCTGAACGAGCCGTACTACGCGTGGATGGGCGGCATCCAGGGCCGGCGCACCTCCGCCGGCGACGGCACGGGCAACGGGCTCAGCGACATCATGCCCTGCGCGGACGGCTACGTGATCGTCCAGCACCGCAACACGCAGCCATGGCAGAACGTCGTCGATTTCCTGCGGGCGCCCGAGCTGGACGACGACCGCTTCCACACCAACGACGGCCGGATGCTGAACGGCGAGGAGCTCTACGAGATCCTCAAGAAGGCGCTCTCCACGCGCACCAAGCGCGACCTGCTGGACGATGGTGCGGCGCACCGCGTCCTGCTCGGCATCGTGCAGGACCCCTCGGACCTGGTGAGCTGCCCGCACCTCAATGCCCGCGGCTACTGGGTGGACGTGGAGCACCCGGCCACCGGCCCGATGAAGTACCCCGGCGCCCCCGTGCGGCTCCCCGGCACCACGTGGCGGATCCGGCGCCACGCCCCGCTCCTCGGCGAGGATACCGACGAGGTACTCGAGTCTGAGCTCGGCATCGGCCAGGCGGAGCGCGACGCGCTGCGCGCGCAGAAGGTGATTTGAGGCCGCCCGTGACCACAGAGAACAGCCTGCCCCTTGATGGCATCCGCGTCCTGGATCTGAGCTCCGTCTGGGCCATGCCGTACGCGGCGGGCGTGCTGACGGACCTCGGCGCCGAGGTGATCAAGATCGAGGCGCTCCAGCGACTGGACTCCAGCCGCGAGATGGGCGTCTGGCCGGACACGATGGGCGGATCCGAGCCGTGGAACTCGGTGGGGACGTTCTCCGTCCTCAACCGCGGCAAGCGGTCGATCACCCTCAACCTCTCGGACCCGCGGGGCCGTGACATCTTCCGCGAGCTGGTGAAGATCTCCGACATCGTGATCGAGAACTACACCGCGCGGGTGATGCGGAACTGGGACCTGGACTTCGAGCACCTGAACGAGCTCCGGCCGGGGATCATCATGGTGTCGAACACCGGCTACGGACACGCCGGGCCGTGGGAGAGCTACCCCGTCCAGGGCACCGCGCTCGAGGCGACCGTGGGCATCCCGAACTTCTCCGGGTATGCCGGCGGCCGCCCGTGGACCATCGGCCAGTCCTACCCGGACTTCGTCGCCATGTGGCACGGCCTGTTCTGCGTGATGTCCGCGCTTCGCCGCCGGGCGCTGACCGGCGAGGGCCAGTGGATCGACCTCGGCATGTACTCCGCGAACGTCGCGATGCAGGGCGAAGCGATGCTCGACTTCATCGCCAACGGCCGCAAGGGCGAGCGCATCGGCAACCGGGACCACATCCAGAACGTGCAGGGCGCATACCAGACGCAGGGCGACGACGCGTGGATGACTCTGGCCGCGCAGACGGACGCGGAGTGGGCCGCGCTCTGCGGTGTCCTCGGCCCCACCGCGTGGGGAAGCAGCACCCCGCCGGCGACGCTGGCCGAGGCGCGCGTGCGCCACGACGAGGTGGACGGGGTGATCGGGGCATGGGCGGCGACGCAGACGCGGGAAGGCGCGGTGGACGCCATCCGCGCCGCCGGCATAGCCGCGGGCCCCTGCAACGACGCCCGCGACCTGTTCTTGGATCCGCAGCTCAAGCTGCGCGGATTGTACGAGTGGGTGGATCACGCGCCGGGCACGGGCGTCGGGCGACGGCCGATCATCGGTCGCGCGTTCCGGCTGAGCGACACGGAGCTCAAGGTGCGCGGCGGTGCCCCGCCGCTGGGCGAGGCGAACGAGTACGTGTTCAAGGAGCTGCTCGGCCACTCGGCCGTGGAGTTCGAGGAACTGGTGGAGCGGGAGATCACGGGCAAGCGTGAGCCGCTGGTGGAGGAGATGAGCGGCCTGCCGATCGACGCCCTGCTGGGCGTCCGCCGCATCCGGGTCTACGACCCGGAATACAAAGAGCGTCTGGGCATCGTTCTCGAGCCGGACTAGCGAGGAGCATGGAATGAAGCTGCTGTTTTTCGACGACTTCAAGTTCGGCGCGTTGAAGGGCAACGACACCGTCGTCGACCTCTCGGCGCAGGTCGCGGGGATCCCCCACGCACAGCCGCAGGACATCATCCGCGGCGTGATCGAGAAGTGGGACGAGTACAGGCCGAAGCTCGAGGCTGCAGTGGCCAGCGGCAGCGGCGTGCCGCTGTCCAGCGTCCGCATCCGCCCGCCGCTGCCGAAGCCCACGAACATCGCCTGCATGGCGGTGAACTACATGGAGAACGGCACCCGGTCCGAGCCCGCGCCGATCAACGCCTTCGGCAAGTCGCCGCTCGGCATCATCGGCGACGGCGACACGATGGTCCTGCCGGACGTCCCCGCGACGATCTTCGAGGGCGAGGCCGAGTTCGCGATCGTCATCAGCAAGTACGCCTCGAACGTCCCCGCGGCGCAGTGGGAGGACTACGTCTTCGGGTACATCAACTTCATCGATGGCTCTGCCCGCGGCATCGGCGACTGGTTCAAGATGAAGTCGCGCGACACGTTCGCGCCGATCGGCCCCTTCCTCACCACCAAGGACGAGATCAAGGACCCGCAGAACCTGGCGATCAAGCTCCACGTCAACGGCGTCCTGAAGCAGGACTTCAACAGCAACGACATGGCCCACAAGCTCCCGCGCTGCGTGGAGTTCGTGACCTCCGTTCACCCCATGGAGGCGGGCGACATCATTCCCACGGGCACCAACCACCGTGGCCTGAACGCCTTCCAGGACGGCGACCTGGTCACCCTGGAGACTGAGTGCCTGGGCAAGCTCACGATCCACGTGAAGGATGACCTGAAGCGCACCTGGGGTCGCGAGACGCGCCTCGAGCTGCAGGAGAAGGGCATCGAGGGCACCACGCCGCAGCTCACCGGCAAGTACGCCAAGGCGTAGCCCTCGCCGGGTCGTAGCAGGAGGGGCGGTAGCGGCTCGCTACCGCCCCTCTTTCGTTCGGGGGCGCCGTCCCTGCCCCGCCGCTACCGCCAGTCCCACGTCACGATCGGCGCGCTCCGCGCGCCCGTCTTCCGCTCGACGCCCTCGCGGAGATAGCCCACGTTGACCATCGCGACCACGCGATCGCCGGGCCGCAGACCGAGGTAGGCCCGCGTACCGTCGTACGCGATCATGCGGTCGGTGCTGAAGTGCGCGATGAGGCCCTCCTCGTGCGCAGCGAGGAGCAGATTCTGGATCGCGGCGGCGCACGCCGCGTAGTCCTCCAGCTCACGGGTCGCGTCGCCGTCCGCGCCGACACCGCCGCCTGCGCTGCCCGCTCCACCCGGGGCGCTGGCGCTCGCGGCCTGGCTCACGATGATGGTGAGCGGCGCACGCATGATTTTCCCGCGCATCGAGCGTTCGGCGCCCTCGGTGCCGCCGTTCGCGCTCAGCCACGCGGCGACCGCGTCGCACATCGCCTCGCGGCGCGCCCCGGCGACCACGTGGAAGCGCCAGGGCTCCGTCATGCGGTGGTTCGGCGCCCAGACGGCAGCCTCGATGATGCGCTCGATGACCTCGCGGGGTGGACACGCCTCGGCGAAGGCCTCGATGTCGCGCCGGGTGCGGATCGCCGTGTACACGTCCATGAGCTCCCCCCACGCCGCTGGTCCGGCGCCTGCTGGCTCGTCCCCCGTTGCACCGGCGTCGCGTTGCGCCATCGGGCCGGAGCGCATCGTAGCGGAGGTTCGGGGCGCGGGTAACGCGGATCGCCCGGCGCCCCCTACAATCGCCCCCGCATCTGGGCCCGGGGGCGCGAGGGGTGGACGGCGATGGCTGCATTGCGGGTCGGCGTGGTGGGTCTGGGGTTCGGCGCGACCGTGCACGTGCCCGCATTCCTCTCCGAAGGCTGGGAGGTCCCGGTGGTGTGGAGCCGCCGCCTGGAGCGCGCGCAGGAGCAGGCGGTCGCCCTCGGCATCGCGGAAGCCACCAACGACTTCGCGGGGCTCATCGCCCGCCGGGACATCGACGCGGTCGCGATCGCGACGCCACCCGCGGCGCACCACGAGATGGTGCTGGCGGCGCTCGCGGCCGGGAAGCACGTCCTGTGCGAGAAGCCCTTCGCGCGGAACGCGACCGAGGCGCGGCAGATGCTGGACGCCGCGACCGCCTCGCGGCTGACGGCGATGGTGGCGCACGAGTTCCGCTTCGCCCCGCAGCGCGCCTTCGTCAGGCAGCTCCTGGACGAGGGGTACGTGGGGACGCCGCAGGTGGCGCAACTGGAGTTGTTCATGGGCGGTCGGCGTCCCGCGCAGCCACCGGCGCTCGGTGCGGGCGTGGCGGACGGCGGCGGCATGCTCGGCGCGCTCGGATCGCACTTCATCGATGGCCTGCGCCACTGGTTCGGCGACGTGCACGAGGTGACCGGGCTGACGCGCGCGCTGCGTCCGGATCGCACGGACCCGGCCACCGGCGCCATCGTCCAGACGGACGCCGAGGACACGTTCCAGTTCTCGCTCACGTTCCACCGGGGCGTGGTGGCCGCCATGACCGCATCGAGCGCCGTGGGGCCGGGACTCGGCGGGCGAACGTTCATCAGCGGCACGGACGGATCCCTCATCGCGGAGCAGCGCGGGCCGAACCCGGAGCCGGACGGGACAGTCCGCGGCGCGAAGGTGGGCGAGCGCGCGTTTGCGGAGCTCGCCATGCCGGAGCGCTACCGGCCGTTCGAGGATGAGCGCGACCAGCGCCTCATGGCCTTCCGGCTGCTCGTTCGCGAGTTCGAGCGCGGCATCCGCGAAGGCACCTCGCCATCGCCGTCGTTCGAGGACGGCTGGCGCTGCCAGCAGGTGCTGGACGCGGTGCGCGAATCCTCGCGCTCCGGGCGGGGCGTCTCCATCTCGTAGCCCGGGGGCGGCGAACGCCCGCGGATCGCGGCGAGACGCCGGGCGCCCCGTGTCCGCCGCCAGCCGCCACGCGCAGAACTCATGTTCGACGGCCGCCGTTCGGCCCACCGGGAGGCGCATCCTTCGCCCACCCCGCCCTGCTCGGCGTCCACAAATGTCGAAGATTTTCCCCCCGGAACGTCAGAGGGCACGCAAGAGGTGTAAGAACCCGCCCCCTCCCGCCGTCATACCTATCGAACGCGGTCCTCAACCGCGCAGCACCACAGATCGGGCCCCATGGCCCGCACCGGCGACGGCGGGAGCCGACCGACCGAAGAGGAGACATCAGATGACCGCTTTGACCTCTCTCATGGGCATGCTCTGGACCACGACTCACGACGAGGACGGCCAGACGATGGCCGAGTACGGGCTGATCCTGGCTGGCGTGGCCGTGATCGTCATGGCCGCGGTGTGGGCCCTCGGTGGCGCCATCAACGCGACGTTCGAGAGCATCGTGGGCCAGTTCTAAGCCCATCGCTGCGCGGGAGCCTGCAGAGCGCCCATTTTGCCGCCCGGGCGCTCTGCAGGCTCAGCTCAAGCAGCTTCAGCGATACCGAACACGCCGATCAGGCACGTCTCCGGAAGGGATCCGCGATGGCTCAGGTTGAACTTCCTGGAAGCGCACAGACCCCGTCGTCCACCTCGGCCGAACGAGGCGTCGACGGGCGGTGGCCGTCGGGCAGCCGTGAAGACGGCCAGACGATGGCGGAGTACGGGCTGATCCTGGCGGGCGTGTTCGTGCTGGTCGCGGCAACCGTGCTCGCATTTGGCCCGGCACTGAGTGGCCTGTTCGAGCAGGTCATCGCGGAGTTCTAGATCCACCCAGCTGGCCTGAAGACGACGGGAGCGCGCTATGCACCTTCCGAACGCCACCATCAAACCCGCCAACGAACGGGGACAGGCCGTGCTGGAACTCGCTCTCATCATGCCCGTTCTCGTGATGCTCGTCTTTGGCGCGCTCGAGGTGGGGCGGCTGCTGAACGCATGGGTCGTGGTCACCGAAGCCTCGCGCGAGGGTGCCCGTGTCGCCGCAGCGAAGTGCACCTGGCAGGCCGGGTGCGGCACGCTCGTGCAGACGGGCGTCACCAACTCACTGGCGGGGCTGGACGTCGCGCGATCGAGCTGGTCGATGACGACCGGTCCGTACGTCGCGGGCGACGCGGTCACGGTGAACGTCGATTACCGATCACAACTGGTCGTTCCGCTGATCAGTTCGATCTTCGGCTCCGACGAGGTCACCGTGCACAGCCAGACGAGCATGAGGCTTGAATAATGCCTACCCTGCTCTTCCGCCACGTACTCTCCCTGTCGGCCTCGTGGCTCCGGCGCCTGCGCGTGGAGTCGGGAGCCGCCGCGGTCCTGTTTGCCGCGACGCTGCTCCCGATCGTCGGCATCTCGTCGCTCAGCGTGGACGTGGCGAACGTCTTCCTCGACCGGCGCGAGCAGCAGAACGCGGTGGATGCCGCGTCGCTGGCCGCCGCCTCCTACCTGCCCACCACCAGCACCAGCGTCCTGAACAGCGCGACCAGCGCGGCGATCGAATTCGCCGCGGCGAACGGGGTCACGATCTCCGCCTCGGACGTCACGTACAGCACGTCGAGCCAGCGATTCGACGTGGTCACCGTGCGTAGCGAGCGCACCGTTCCCTTCTTCTTCGCCGGAGCCATGGGCATCACCAGCGGCGCGGTGAGCAGCCGCGGCGCCTCGCAGCTCGGCTCCCTGGTGGGCATGACCGGCGTCATGCCGTGGGGGTTGCACCAGCAGACCTTCAACTTCTCAGCCCCGTACTGCCTGAAGATGGGCTCGAACGGCAACGGCGCGGACTGCAACCAGCAGAGCAGCGCCGGCGACTTCGGCCCGATCGACATCGACAACAACGGCAGCGCGTCCGGCAACCTGTACCAGGGCCTGATCATCACCGGCTCGCAGACCGAGGTGCTGGTCGGCCAGGTCAAGGGCACCGTCAGCGGCAACAAGCAGGGCCCCACGGAGTCCGCGCTTGGGTGCAGCAACAACAGCAACGGCCGCCTGACCGGCAACACGCAGACCTTCACGGACGTGCTGCGGGCCAACGCCGACGGCGTGACCTACACCGTGCTGGACTGGAGCAGCCCGCGGCTGGTGATCATCCCGGTGATCCAGACGGTCGGAAACAACCTGATCCAGATCAAGGGACTCGTCGTCTTCTTCATCACGGAATGCGGCCAGAACGGGTCGGTCATCGGCCAGTTCATCGACACCGTGGTGCCCGGCGGCAGGTGGGGCGTGTACCAGCCCGGGTTCGGTACGCGGGCGATCCGGATGATCGAGTGATGCAGACGAGGGACGAGGCATGAGAACACGATCACTGCTGCTATCGCTGATCTTCGCCGTGGTGGGCGGGGGGCTCACGCTCCTCGTCCTTCGCGGTCACACCGTGAGCCAGGCGCCACAGGCCGACGCGACCGAGCGCGTGGTAGTGCCCGTGCGCCCGATCGCCGTGGGCGACAAGCTCGGCGTCGCTGATGTGCGCACCGCAGTGCTCATGAAGGGAACGGCGCCCGAGGATTCTCTCCGGGATCCGGCCGAGGTGCAGGGGCAGTTCGCGCAGGTGCCGCTGGTCGTCGGGCAGCCGCTCCGCCGCGCGGACATGAGCAGCGCCGCGCCGGGCAGCCGCCTCGCCGCGATCATCCCGGACGGTCACATTGCGATCGCGGTCGGCGTGAGCGACGTGATCAGCACTGGAGGCTTCGTCGCCCCGGGTGACCACGTGGATGTCCTCGGCGTCGTGACGAAGGAGGCGCAGGACAGCGCGCAGGTGGTCCTGCAGGACGTCCTGGTGCTCGCGGTGTCCAACGCCCTGAACGGCACCGCCGACCCTGCCGCCTCCACCCGCAAGCCCGCGGCCGGCGGCGAGAACCCGAACGGCGTGCACTCCACGATCACCCTCGCCGTGACGACCCAGGAGGCGCAGCGCCTGGTGCAGGTTGACGAGCTGGGCAAGCTGCGATTCGCGCTCCGGCGTCGCATCGACGGTGGTACCGGTCCCGCAGCGGCGTCCAGGTAGCGAACGTAGCCAGGGGGGCATGCATGGCACGAAACCCGTCACTCCTGCTCGTCGATGCGAACCCGGATCATCGCGCGCTGCTCCGGCAGCTCGTGTCCGGGCTGCCCTACGCCGTGGCCGCGGAGGCCAACTACGGCGTGGAGGCAGCGCGGCTCGCGGGCGAGCTCCAGCCCGAGATCGTCCTCGTGCACATCGAGGAGCCGCTCGCACTCGCGTTCCGCACTCTGGAAGTCGTGCAGCAGGCGGCCCCGCGTGCCGTGCCGGTGGTCATCTCGCGCCGCAATGACGGGGAGACCGCGCGCAAGGCGATGCTCTTCGGGGCGCGCGGCTTCGTCCTGAGCCCGCCCACGGCCAACTCGATCGACGAGGTGCTCGCGCTGGCGAAGGCGCGGTACGACTCGACGATCCAGTCGGCGCTCGACGGGCTGCAGCTGGACGATGACGGCGCGATCCGCACCTCGGCGCTCGCCGGCGGCACGGTGATCACGGTCTTCGGGCCGAAGGGGGGCATCGGCAAGACGACGCTCGCCACCAACCTGGCGATCTCGATCCAGCGCCGGACCGAGGCGCGCGTCGCGATCGTGGATGTCGACGCGGACTTCGGCGACGTCGCCGTGATCATGGGCATCGAGCCGGAGCGCACCATGCGCGACCTGCTGGACGCGTACCGCGACGGCGAGCTGCCTCCGCTCCAGGACTTCATGGCGCTGCACAGCTCCGGCGTGCACGTCCTCGGCACCCGCCATGCGGAACGCATCGGGACGATGCCGGACCCGGATGCGATCGCCACGCTGATCCGCCAGTTGGTGCGCACGTATGACTTCGTGATCGTGGACACCCCCGGCGCGTTCGTGCCGCAGGTGGCCGCCGCCCTGGACGAGGCGACCACCGTGCTCCTCGTCACCAGCGCGGACCTCTCGAGCATCAAGGACGCACGCCTCGCGATCTCGATGCTGCGCGGGTCCGGATACCAGGGCGATCGCCTCAAGCTGGTCGTCAACCACGCCACCAACGCGAACTCCGTGTCCGATGCGGACGTGGCGCGCACGGTGGGGTACGACGTCTTCTGGACGCTGCCGCACGACCGCGCGGTGCCGCAGTCCACGCAGCACGGCGAGCCCATCGTGATCTCGAACCCGCGCTCGCGCATGGCGCAGCGGGTCGACGCGCTGGCAACGTACCTGAGCGGCACCGGCGAGGTGCCCGAGCCCGAGCCGCGGAAGCGGCGCTTCTTCTGGTAGGACTGGAGGCATCAGTGGCCACGGAAATGCTGCGTCACCGCTTCCGATCGCCCGGGAGCGAGCCGCCCGCCCCGGCGCCGGGCACCCAGGGCACCCCGGGCACCCCGGGCACGTCCGCGCTGGAAGCGGCGGTCAACCTCGCCGCGGCCGGGGACATCTCGCCGATCGGCGAGGGGCCGCTGATGCGCTGGGCGGCCGAGCCGCCGCCCCTGCCGCCCTCGCTCGTGCGGCTGAAGGAGACCGTGCACGAGCAGCTGATCGAGGAGGTCGACCCCGGGTCGCTGGACCCGGAGGGCGCTCGCCGGCTGGTGCGCGAGGTGGCCACGGAGCTCCTCGGCCAGCAGGACGTGCGCGGCGTCGCCGAGTACCGCGATCGCCTGGTCAACGAGATCGCGGATGAGGTGCTGGGGCTCGGCATCCTGGAGCCGCTGCTCCGCGACGACTCCGTCACCGAGATCATGGTGAACGCCCCCGACGGCATCTTCGTCGAGGTGGGCGGCCGGCTGTTCCGGAGCACGTACGCATTCCGCGATGAGGCTCACCTGATGCGCATCATCGAGCGCATCGTGGCGCCGATCGGCCGGCACGTGGACGAGAGCTCGCCCATGGCGGATGCGCGCCTCCCCGACGGATCGCGCGTCAACATCGTCGTCCCGCCGGCCTCGCCGCACGGCGCGAAGCTGACGCTCCGCAAGTTCGCGCGGCACCGCATGCGGGCCGAGGACCTGGTCCGGCTGAGGGCGCTCTCCAGCGACGCCACGCTGTTCCTGCAGGGCGCCGTCCGAGCGCGACTCAACATCCTCGTCTCCGGAGGCACCGGCAGCGGCAAGACCACGCTGCTGAACGTGCTGTCCTCGTTCATCAGCGATGGAGAGCGCATCGTCACGATCGAGGATCCCCTGGAGCTCCAGCTGCAGCAGATCCACGTCGTCGCGCTCGAGGCGAAACCGCCGGGGATCGAGGGATCGCGGCAGATCACGCAGCGCGACCTGGTGCGAAACGCGCTGCGCATGCGCCCCGACCGGATCATCATCGGCGAGGTCCGCGGTGCCGAGGCGTTCGACATGCTGCAGGCGATGAACACCGGCCACGAGGGATCGATCAGCACGGTGCACGCCAACACCCCCCGCGATGCCCTGAGCCGCGTGGAGAACATGGTGATGATGGCGGGCTTCGACCTCCCGGATCGCGCGATTCGGGAGCAGGTCGCCTCGGCGATCCACCTGCTGGTGCAGGTCGCAAGGATGTCCGATGGCAGCCGCAAGGTGACGCACATCACCGAGGTCGCGGGGATGGAGGGACAGGCGATCACGATGCAGGACCTGTTCCTGTTCCAGACGACAGGCCGGGACGACCACGGCCGGGTGCAGGGAGAGCTCCAGGCCACCGGGCTGCAGCCGCACTTCCTGGGCCGGTTCGCGGAGCGCGGCATCCACCTCCCGCAGGACATCTTCCACAGCACGAGGTGGTCGGAATGATGCTGGCGGTGATCGCCGCTCTGACCGTGGGCGCCGCCGGGTTCTTCGGCGCGCTCAGCATCCTCGCGCCCGCGGAGCGCAGGCGAACGACCGCCGCCGCGCGCCTCACATCGATCGCCGATCACGAGAGCGTCTTCGAGCCCGGCTTCGAGGCCCTCGGACGGCGGCTCGGGCCGAGCAACCTGGACCGCCAGCTCGTGCGCTTCCCGCTGGGATCGATGATCAAGCGGGATCTCCAGCGCTCAGGGCTTGCCTGGCAGGTCCGCGACTACATCGGCGTGATGCTGGTGCTGGCAGTGGTCGGCGGTTCCGTGGCCTTCCTGTTCTCGGCGACCGCGTTCCCGCTCGGCGGGCTCGCGGGCGCACTGGTGCCGGTGCTCATCGTCAAGCGCATCGCCTCCAAGCGGGCGTCACGCCTGAACGGCCAGGTCGTGGACCTCGTGGAGCTGCTCGCCTCGTCGCTCCGATCGGGCTTCAGCTTCGTACAGAGCCTGGAGCTGGCGCTGCGCGAGCAGCCCGAACCCATGGCCGGCGAGCTCCGGCAGGTGATGCGCGAGACCAGCCTCGGCATGAGCACCGACGAGGCCCTCCAGCGCCTCGCGGACCGCACCGGGGACGAGGATCTCGGGCTCGTGCTGACGGCTGTGCTCATCCAGCGCCGCGTCGGCGGGAACCTCGCGGAAGTGCTCGGCGGGATCGTGGAGATGATCCGCGACCGTGCGCGGGTCCGCGGCGAGATCCACACCCTGACCGCGCAGGCCCGCATGTCCTCGTGGATCGTGGGATCGCTGCCCGTGGTGCTCGCCATCGTGATGTCGATGATGCAGAAGGGCTACATGGCGGCGCTGTACACCGAGCCGGTGGGCCGGCTCATGCTGATCGCGGCCGTCGTCCTCGAGGTGATCGGACTGTACCTCGTGCGGCGGATCGCGTTCGTCGACTACTAGCCGAGAACGGACAGAGCGGACAGAGCGGACGGAGCCAGCGGTGTTGCTCACAGTATTCGCAGCGCTTTCGGTAGCGGCGGCGGCCTTCTTCGGCGGCCGGGCCGTGCTCGTGCACGAGTCCGGTCGAAGCGCCGCGCGCCTGCAGGAGATCGCGAGCTCCGGCGAGCCGTTCGACCCGGATGCCGACCAGGGCACGGTCTGGGATCGCCTCGTCAGGCCATTACTGCGCGGCGCCGCGGAGCGGTTCAGCGCCCTGCTCCCGACGCGCCTGGCGCAGTACTTCGAGGGACAGCTGATCGTGGCCGGCGATCCGGTCACCCCGCATGCCTACGCGCTCTTCGTGCTCCTGCTGCCGGCTGCGCTGGCGCTCGGGCCGCTGGTCGTCGTGTTGCGCACTCACAACCTGTCGCTGGCGACGTTCGGAGTGCTCGCCGCGTGCCTGACGCTGGGCGTCGCCGCACCGCCGATCTGGCTGAAGGGGCGGATCGCCCGGCGGCAGATGGCGCTGGTGCGCAGCCTCCCGGACGCGGTCGACCTCGTCGTCGTGTCGGTGGAGGCCGGTCTCAGCCTGGAGGGCGCGCTCGGGCGCGTGGCGGAAGGGCAGGACGGCCCGCTGGTGCAAGAGCTCCGGCGTGCATTGACCGAGATGAGCCTCGGCATGGGCCGGCGGCGGGCGCTCCAGGGCCTCGTCGATCGCACGCAGCTCCCGTCGCTCCGCTCGCTGGTGAGTGCGATCGTGCAGGCGGAGATGACGGGCATGGGCATTGCCCAGGTCCTGCGCGCGCAGTCGCTGCACCTGCGGACGCAGCGCCGCCAGCGCGCCGAGGAGCAAGCGATGAAGGCGCCGCTCAAGATGCTCTTCCCGCTCGTCTTCTTCATCTTCCCCTCGCTCTTCGTGGTGGTGCTGGGCCCCGCGGTGTTCTCCCTGCTCCGGGCGCTGGGCCAGTAGGAGCGTGACATGACGAGCGAGCAGCCCCGTCCGCTGGCGGCAGGCGAACCTCGACGCGACACGCGCGCCGTGCTGCGATGCTCGCGCACGGACGTGCTGGTGGTGACGCGGCTCCGCGTCGCGGGCAACATGCTGTCGCGCCTGAAGGGCCTCCTGGGCAGCGCAGAGCCCGCGCCGGGTGACGGCCTGTGGATCGTGCCGTGCTCCGGCGTGCACACGGTGGGGATGCGCTATCCGATCGACGTCGTGTTCCTCGATCGAGCGGGCCGCATCGTCGCCACGCGTCCGGAGCTCCGGCCGCTGCGCGCCGTGCCCTGGGTGCGACATGCGCACAGCGCTCTGGAGCTGCGGCAGGGAGCGATCGCCCGCTGCGATCTGCGAACCGGCGACGTGCTCGTCGTCGACCCCGGCGGGACCGCGGGGTGATCGAGGTAATCGGGATCGAGGTGGTTGTGATCGAGGTGGTTGTGATCGAGGCGATCGGGTGATCCGCGTCATCGAGCCGCGCACGGCGATCGCCGAGACCAGCGCGCATACGCCCGCGTGGCGCAGCAATGTGTCGCTGGGCGTGCTCGCCGGGGTCACCGCCGGCGCTGCCGTCGCGTTCATGCTCCCCGCGGCGCGATGGCTGCCCCTGCTCGTGATCTTCGCCCTCGCCGCGGGGATCGACTGGCGGACGCGGCGCATCCCCAACTGGCTGACGGCGGGCGGCGGGGCGTTCGCCCTGCTCACGGCCGGCGGCGCGCTCGGCGCATCGCTCCTCGGCGCCGCGGTGGCGCTCGGGGCGGGGGTGGTCTTCGTCGTGCTGGCCCGCGGCGCGTTCGGAATGGGCGACGTGAAGCTCCTGGCGGTGGCGGGGGCGGCGACGGGCGCGGCAGCGTTGCCCGGCGTGCTCCTGGTGATGTCTATCGCCGGCGGTGTCCTGGCGTTGTGGGCCATGGCGACCGGTCGAGGTCCGGGCCCGCGCACCATCGCTTACGGTCCGGCGATCGCCGTGGGCGCGGCCGCCGCGATCTGGCTCGAACGCTAGGCAAGCAGTCGACGGAGGCCGGCCACGGGCAACGTGATCGCGGTCATGAGCGGCGACTGGGTGGTCGCCGAGATCTCCGGGACACGGCAGTTCCGGCGCATGCTCCGCGCCGCGATGCGGCCGGAGGACCTCATCTTCGACGCGGACGACGGGCTGTGGAGGATCCGCGGCACCGCATGGGGCGCCGCCTGCGCGGTGTTCTGGAGCTTCCAGATGTCGGTCGAGATGTTCCAGGCGCCCGATCACGGGGGCGATGGCCATGCGACCGCCGCGCGCACGCTCCCCGATGACGCGATCCGGCGTGCGCGGCGCCTGTCCGCCGCGATCGCGCGGGATCGCCTGGATTTCCCGATCGAGCGCTGAACACGCTCGCCAGTCTGCAAGCGCGGAGCGTGTCCGGGCTACGCCTCGCCAGGCGCCGCTGCGACTTCACTCGCGCCGAACCGCAGCGTGTGCGCCCCGATGCGCATGGCCTCGCCCGGGGCGAGGATCGTCCACTCGGCGGTGCCGTCCGAGCGCGACGCCGGATCGCTCGTGAGACGCTGCACCCGCAGGTTGCCGTCCGGCGCGATCGTGACGCGGGCATGACGTGGCGCGATCTGCGGCCCGGTGACGACGATGTCACACGACGGCTCGCTCCCCAGCACCAGCCCCTCACCCACCGGGTGGCTCTCCGGGTCGCCCTGTGGCCCCTCCACGGTGATCGCGAGTGCGCTGCCGGGCGTCCAGAGATTCACGCGATCGCCGATCATCCGGACGCCGCGCGGCTGCAGCTCCCCGACCCCGGGCGTTGCGACTCGAGGCGGCCGCCGCCTCAGCGTCTGCCACCCGACCGTGGCGATCGCGGCGGCCACCAGCGCCGCAACGAGCGCGATGATCGCGAGCGGGTTCACCCCCGCCGACACGCCGGCGCTCTCCGTGCGGATCACCGCGCCGCTCGCATCGAGCAGCGCCAGCGTCAGGCCGCCGGACGGGGGATCCTGCATGCGGAGCTCCGGCGCGCTTCCCCGCGCGAGCTCGCGCCCGTCGCCGGTCACCACGATCGTCGCGGCGCGGCCCTGTACACGGCCGCTCACCACGAGGGTCCTCGGCGGGCCGTTCTCAACGCGGGACGACAGCGTGGAATCGAGCTGCGGAACGTCGATCGACAGCGTCTCGGTCGCGGCGGTCCGGCCGTCGACCATCGCGGTGACGGTCACCACGGTCACGCCCGGCGGGAACGCCCACGGGTCGATGCTGATGCTGCGATCACGCCCCCACGGCACGCTGGTGCCGCTCAGCGATGCGGTCAGCTGCAGCGTGTCCGGGCGCGCCGGGCCATCGAGCGTGATCACGATCGGACCATCAGGCCGGGCCGACGGGATCGCGCGCGGCTTCAGCAGGCCGTCGTTCGTGACATCGAACGACAGCCCGGCAGTCTCGACGCCACCGGCGACGGAGACGCGCACGGAGACCTCGTGCGATCCGTTCGCGAGCACGGGGATCGAGGCGTCCACCAGGAACAGCGTGTGCAGGCGATCACCGAGCGCCGTGAGCACGCCGCCCAGTGCCTGGACGTTCGCCACCGCCTGGTAGGTGCCGCCGGTCGCCATCGCCAGCTCGGAGAGATAGGCGGCGTCCGGATCGGCGCCCAGCCCGAACGCGAAGATCCGCGCGCCTGCCCTGCGCGCGGCATCGAGGCTTTGCGAGCGCGTGACCTTCGAGACCCCGCCCACCTCCTCGCCCTTGCGCAGCGGCGCATTCGAGAGCACCACCAGCACGTGCCGTCCCGGCGATGCCGGTCCGAGGGCGTTCGCACCGAGCGCCACGGCGTCGTAGAGTCCGGCATTGCCACCGGCCGCGATGTTCGTGATCCCCGTGCGGAGGCGCGTGCGATCGGTGGAGAGCGGCACGACGACCTTCGTGCTGTCCGCGAAGGTGATCAGCCCGACCTGGTCCGCGGGACCCAGGCGGTCGACCAGCGCGCGCGCGGCGTCCTTCGCCGCGATGAGTGGCGCGCCCCGCATGCTGTCGCTGGCGTCGACGGCGATCAGCACCGAGGCGGCGGGGGGCACCTGCCGGGAGACCGCGGGCGCCGGGACCTCACGACCGTCGATGGATACCGCGAGCTGGGTGGCATCGATGGCGCTCCCCAGCGGACCGAAGAGCGAGATCAGCAGGTGGCCATCCACGCGGTAGGAGACCTCCGAGATCCCCAGCGCCCCGGGCGGGCGCTGCGCTCGTCCGGACTGCGGGACGAGCGCCCACGACACGGCGATGCTGACGAGTAGCGCGAAGAGCAACGACCGTCGCCCGCGAGGCAGGCTGATACGCCAGTGGAGCCACATGTGCGGAGGTTACGCTGCCGGTCCGCGCGCTGTCACGCTAGCGCACGCACAGCGCGACGGGACAGGCGAGGTGGACGTGAGATTTGGCGACACCGGGCCTTCCGTACTATCTGGTGCTGTCCACGAACGTTCTCGGAGGGGAGAGACATGACACTGGTTCGTTCGGGGCGCGGGTTGCGCTCCCTGATCCTCGGGCTGACGGCGATGGCGGCGACGGTTGCAGTCGCCTGCGGCGGAGATTCGACCACGAAGGCCGACATCCCGCCCGCACCGACGGCGACCGTGGAGACCGCGCCGACGGGACCGAACGTGAGCGTGGCGAAGGTCGCCTCGATCGGTGACGTGCTCGTGGATCCGAAGGGGATGACGCTCTATATCTCGAGCGAGGACACCTCTGGCAAGAGCAACTGCACGGGCAACTGCGCGGCCAACTGGCTGCCGCTCAAGGCGTTCAACGGCGTCGCGGCCAAGGCGGACGGCGTGCCCGGCGAGCTCGGTGTGATCACACGCGCCGATGGGGTGCAGCAGATCTCCTACAAGGGGATGCCGCTGTACCGGTACGCCGGTGACTCCGCCGCAGGCGAGGCGAAGGGCATCACTGTGATGAACTGGGCGGTGGCCGCTCCCTGATCGAGGCCGTCCCGCTGGCACGATGCTGACCGGCGCGCCGGACGCAGCATCGGCGGCCGCGCGGGTGATCGTGATCACAGGGGTCGAAGAGAGGAAGGTCCGCCCCGGGGCGGACCTTCCCGCTCCCCGCCCCCCAACTCCGCGCACACCCCGCCCGACCTCGCCGCAGTCGCGTGGCGACGCGGGCGGTCCCGCACGCCCGATGGCCATCGATCCCGCGGCCGTCGTGCTCAGCTCATCGCCTCCCGCCAGGGCAGCACGTGATCCGGACGGGACGTCCGCGCGACGAAGTAGATGCTGGCGGCCTCGGCTAGGGCCTCCACGCTCAGGCGAGCCCGCTCGCCGCGGTAGGCCGCGCAGTCCAGCAGGATGCGGATGATGTCCGTGGGGTGGCACCCGCGGTATTCGCGCTCCGCCTCCTCGTACTCCCTGCGCATGAACGCCACGGTCACGTCCGGGTCGTCGACAAGCCCCACCGCAGCCGAGGCGCGATGCATCAACTCAACGAACTCCTCGCGCGTGGGATCCGGGACGTGGATCTTGTAGCGGATCCGCCTCAGGAATGCCTCGTCTCCCAGCTCGGCGGGAGCGCGATTGGATGAGAAGACCACGAGCACGTCGAAGGGGACGCGGATGGTGCCTTCGGTCCGCATGCGGAGCTGATCCCACCCCGCCTCCAGCGGTGTGATCCAGCGGTTGAGCAGCTCGCTGGGTCGCACGCGCTGCCGTCCGAAGTCATCGACGACGAGGATGCCTCCGTTGGCCTTCAGCGGAGGCGGCGCGTTGTAGCAGCGGTTCGCCTCATCCCACTGCAGCTCCAGGTCCTCCAGGACCAGCTCGCCCCCGAGCGTGACGATGGGCCGGCGGCACGCCACGTATCGACGATCGTAGGCGGGCAGATCCTCGGTGAGCGGCTCGTGCACGCGCGGATCGAAGATCGTGATCGTCTGGTGCCCCACCTCGACGGCGTACGGCACGAGCACGCGGCCCTCGAGCATGTCGCGCATGGCGCGGGTGATGCTGGTCTTGCCGTTCCCGGGCGCGCCCGAGAACAGGATCGAGTGGCTCGAGTTCACAGCGACGCCAATCGTGTCGATCAGCGGGCTGGACAGCACGAGTCCGGAGAGCGCCCGCGCCACTGCCGGGCGCGGCACGCGCATGGCGTGCACCGACTGCCGCTCCAGCAGCGCCGCGTACTGCGCCCACGATACGGGTGCCGGCCCCACGTAGCCGTTGCGCTCCGCAGCGGTGACCGCCTGGTCGCGCCCACTGGCGGTGAGCAGGTAGTTGAACCACTGCTCACCCTGCGACGCGCTGCCGGAGATCTGCACCAGCCGCTCATGCTTCAGCGGGGCCATCACCTCGTCGATCACGCGGGGGGACAGGCACAGCACGTCCGCGATCTCGCGCGGTGTCGCGCTCCCGCTTGCGAGGATGTACTTGAGCACGAGTCCGCGCAGGGTGTCCTCGGCGAGGCCGGTCTCGTCCACGGTGCGTGGCTCGGTGGGCAGCGAGTCCGGCCACCCGCCAGCGTCGAGGCGCCCACCGGCGTTGAGGTGCCCACCGGCTTCGATGTGATCGCCGCCCGGGAACAGGCGGTCCGCGGCCGGCTCGGCGAGACGCGTGCGTTGAAGCATCGGTACTTCCTGATTCTCCTCAGCGCGTCCGCGCACCACGAGCGCGACGCGCATCACGCGCATCCGCGCGCCGCTCAAGCCGGCGAGGCGACGGCATGGGGTTCACTCGGCTCCCGCATCGTGCGGCGTGCATCACGGCGTGCACGGCGCGGGCGACACGGGCAGCGGCTGCGTCTCGTACGCGGGCCGGTCCCCCGCGACCAGGAACACGTCTACCCAGGTCAACAGCCCGCTCGCGCTCGTCGCGGTGACCGAGGCGGACCCGTGCCGGGTCCCCTTTACCGCGAAGGAATCGAACAGCACCTGCGCGCCGGGCTGCGGGTCGTACCCGGTGACGTACCCGCCGGTGGCGCGCACGTTGTCCCAGGCAACATCGATGCGGAACGCCCCGCCGCCGGCGTCGCACGCGCTCACGGTGACGGCCGCCTGCGGCTGGCCGGCCTCGACCGGCCGCGGGATCGCGGTGATCGTGGCTGCTGCGATCAGCCCGGCCGCCGAGGCGAGCGCCAGCGGCTTCACGAGGCCCGTTCGCTTCCAGTACATCGGGATGCTCCCCTCACCCCCGCGCCACGACTGGCGCCCTCGCCAACGCAGAACGGGGGGCTTCACACGCCGCCCGTTCGTATAAATGCTGTACGCGTCTGTATGTGACGCGTCGCATTTCATATGAGGCGGAACACAGCGTGCGTCGCCGGAGCGCGAGCAGTCCCTGCTACGCGCCTGCCTCCCCGCGGAGGGTCTCGAACGCGGCGGCGGCGGGCCGGGTGTCCGGTCCGCTGACGGTCGCGCGAAGAGATGGCAGCGCGGACGACACGGGCGGCGTGGGCCGTCGAGTCTCCATCACCGGGACCTCATTGCGGTTGAAGATGCGGGTCATGACGAGCCACGCCGTGTCAAAGTCCACGTCGCGCTCCACGTTGACGCCCTCGCCCTTGATCTGGATGACAAACCGCTCACTGTCGACGTTTGGCATGATGCCTCCCAGCACAATTCACCTCCCACAGGGAGGGCCCTACCTGGAATGACTGCCCGAGGGCGGTAGTTCTTACAGGCGCACCCACCCCGGGCGCGCCAGGCGCACGAGTAGCGAGCCGGGCCACCCGCGCGCGAGCGGATTCGCGAGGTGGCAGCCCGGGCGGGCGAACGGAACCCGGCCTGGCACGTTTGTAGCGATACCGACCGTGTCCGGGGCCGCACGTTCAGCGTTCGCCCCCCGGACGAGCTGGGCCTCGCCCCGGAGCACACCGCATGCTCGATACCCTCAGGACCGCGCGCACGGAACGGCGAGCCGCCGAGGCGGAGCGCGACACGGTGCTCCCGGAGATGCCCCCGGAGGTGGAGATGCCCCCGGACGCCATGGACGCCATGCGCCGGGCCGGGGAGGCGCTCGACGGCCCACCGGAGAGCCGCTGCCTCGTCTGCGAGCGCTTCATCGCTGCGTTGCTCGCCGAGCGCGACCGGCTCAGGCGGTTCGACGCCCCCGTCACGGGGCAACCCGTTCGCTGAGTTCCGCTGCCTGGTCTTCGCTCGCTGGCCCTGAGCATCCTCGGGAGCCCGGTCGCGGTCTCCGCGCGCGTCACCGCGTCCCTGCCCGGCGCGCCCCCTCCTCGCGCGCCACTTGCGGTCGACGCCGGACGCGCGCACCGTGGCCGGAGCGTGCGGAGCCGTTGCTCCGTGAGGGGGCAGCGTGCGCCGGTTCTTTCCGAATGTGTACGAGGGCTGGCTGATCGTCGCGGCTTCCGCCTTCTACATCACGCTCACCTCGGGCGCGATCAACTACGGCTTCGGCACGATCTTCCTGCCCCTCCGCGAGGAGTTCGCGTGGAGCGTGGCGGCCACGGCCTTCGCGTTCTCCATCCGGCAGGAGGCGAGCGGCGTCGCCGCGCCGTTCATCGGCATGATCAACGACCGCTGGGGCCCGCAGCGCACGGTCGCCCTGGGTGTGCTGATCGTCTCCAGCGCGGTGTTCGGCCTGTCGCTGATCCAGAACATCTGGGAGTTCTACGGCGTGATGCTGATGATCTCCGTCGGTGCGAGCAGCGTGGGCGGGCCTGTCGGCATGGCGGCCGTGACCACGTGGTTCGAGCGGCGTCGAGCGTGCGCGCTGGCGCTGATGACGATCGGCGGCGGCCTCGCGGGCGTCATGGTCGTGCCGATCGCCGCGCTGGTGGAGGGCATGGGCTGGCGCGGCGCGCTGCGCGTGGAAGCCCTGGTGCTCCTGGTCGCCGGCCTCGTGCCGGCCACCACCACGCGCTTCCGCCCGCCCGATCACCACCAGCCCATGGACGGCATCCGCGCGTCCGCGGACGGCGCACCGGCGAAGCCGACCGTGCGCTGGGGGATCCCGGCCCGCCAGGCCGTGCGCACTCCCTCGTTCGTCATGCTCACCGTGGGGCTCGCGGGACTGTCGTTCGGGACCGCGACGGTGACCGTGCTGCAGATCCCGTTCCTCGAGTCGGTCGGGTTCCCCACCACGGTCGCGGCATCCACGGTCACGTTCTATGCGCTGTCATCCGTCGCCGGGCGGATCGGCTTCGGCTTCCTTGCCGATCGCTTCAACCCGCGACTCATCCTCGCCACCTGCGTCGGGATGACGGCGATCGGGCTCGCGCTATTGCCGCTGGTGCGCACGCCATGGGAGGCGGTGGCCGTGCTCGCGCTGCTCGGCCCGGGCTTCGGCGGCTCGGTCCCTGTGCGCACCGCGATGATCGCGGACAACTACGGCACCATGCACTTCGGGACGATCAACGGCATCGCGACCTTCGTGCGCACCATCGGCTCCGCGCTGGGCCCGCTGACCGTCGGCTACGCCATCGACCGGTCGGGGGCGTACACCATCGGCTGGCTGCTGGCCGCCGGCGTGGTCGGAGCGGGACTCATCGGCGTGCTCCTGGAGCGCCCGCCCGAGGCGCTGCGGTCGGAGTGGCGCGCCCGCGCGGAGGAGACCGCGGGCCCGGCGACGGCAGCGCACCGCGCCTGAGCCGGGGCAGGGCTCAGGCGGCGCCCCCCGCGCGGGCGCGGGCGAGCAGCACCTCACGCTCGCGCGCGTTGCCGGTCATGGATGCGGCCCGTTCGAACTCGGCACGCGCGTCCTCGAAGCGGCCGAGCTTCGCCAGCAGGTCCCCGCGGACGCCCGGCAGCAGGTGGTACGACCGCAGCGACCGCTCCCCCGCGAGGGCATCCACGGCCTCGAGGCCGGCGGCCGGCCCGAACGCCATCCCCACGGCGACGGCGCGGTTGAGCGCCACCACCGGCGAGGGCGCCACCGCCGCCAGCGCGTCATACAGCGCGACGATGCGCTCCCAGTCGGTGTCCTCCGGGGTGCGCGCCCGGGCGTGGCAGGCCGCGAGCGCCGCCTGCAGCGCGTACGGCCCGTGCGCCCCGCCCAGCGCCTCGGCGCGGGCGAGCGCGGCCAGCCCGCGGCCGATGAGCAGGTGATCCCAGCGCGCCCGGTTTTGGTCGAGCAGCAGGATCGGCTCCCCGGACGGCCCCGTGCGTGCGCGGATGCGCGACGCCTGGATCTCCATCAGCGCCACGAGGCCGTGGACCTCGGGCTCGCCCGGCATCAGCTCCGCGAGGATGCGGCCCAGGCGCAGCGCGTCCTCGCACAGCGCGGGACGCATCCAGTCGTCTCCCGACGTGGCGGCGTACCCCTCGTTGAAGACGAGGTAGATCACCTCCAGCACCGAGGCCAGGCGCGCCCCCAGCTCGCCGCGATCCGGCACCTCGTACGGCACGCCCGCCTCCGCCAGCGTCCGCTTCGCGCGCACCATGCGCTGGGCGACGGTGGGCTCCGGCACGAGGAACGCGCGGGCGATCTCCGCCGTCGTCAGCCCGCCCAGCAGGCGCAGCGTGAGCGCGACCCTCGCCTCGGGGCGCAGCACGGGGTGGCAGGCGGTGAAGATCAGCCGCAGCAGGTCGTCGCCCACGTCGTGCTCGCCCACGTGGTTCTCGATCGCCTCGATGTCCGCGGCCGTGAGGTCCTGGCGCTCGGCGAACGCCCGCCCCAGCGCATCGCGGCGCTGCTCCAGGCGCACGTTCCGGCGGACGAGGTCGATCGCGCGGTGCTTCGCCGTGGCCATGAGCCAGGCCCCCGGGTTGCGCGGGATGCCCGACCCCGGCCACTGCTCCAGCGCGGCGACCAGCGCGTCCTGCGCCAGGTCCTCGGCGAGCCCGACGTCGCGGACGATGCGCGCGATCCCCGCGATCAGGCGCGCGGACTCCATGCGCCAGACCGCGTCGATCGCGCGGTGCGTATCCTCGGCCGTCATCCGCCTCGGTCCACCCCTGCCCGCGCCGCGGGCCCGCGCACTACTGGCCCTGCCGCTGCTGCGCCTCCACCTGGGCGCGCAGGCGCGTCTCGCTCTCCCGCACCTCGGGAGAGAGCGCATCGCCGAAGTCCTCGGTCTCGAAGACCTGGCGTATCTCCAGTTCCACGCCGCCACCGAACGGCGCGCGCTTGACCCACTCGATCGCCTCTTCGCGCGACTTGACCTGGATCAGCCAGAAGCCGGCGATAAGCTCCTTGGTTTCCGCGAACGGACCGTCGATGACGGTGCGGGTGTCGCCATCGAAGCGGATGCGCGCGCCCTTCGAGCTCGGGTGCAGGCCCTCCCCGGCAAGCATCACCCCCGCCTTCACCATCTCCTCGTTGAACCGGTTCATCTCCTCGAAGATCTGCGCGTCCGGGAGCACGCCGGCCTCAGACTCGTCGTTCTCCTTGACCATGACCATGAATCGCATCGGTGGGTTCCTCTTTCGTCGTTCCATTCTCAGGTGAGGAGCGAATCAGCTCCGTGCATACACGTCGAACAACGTGCCGCCGGATCGACAGCCGCGCCGGAAGAATCGGTGCAAATCTCCGGTCGATGTGCACAGGAAGGGCCCGCGTCGCCGCGGGCCCGCTCGGTGCGCGCCGGGAGCACCCGGACGGTACCGGGTACTAGAAGATCGCGATCGGGTTCACCGGGCACCCGGTGCCGAGCGAGAACTTCAGCGGCGCGATCGTCATCATGTACTCCCAGCGATTGCGCTCCTCGCACGCCCTGGCGAGGTCGTCGAAGTTCGCCGCGTCGATGAGGTACAGGCCCATCGCCGTGATCCCGATGTGGTGCACGGGCAGCCGGTCGACGTCGTAGCCGCTCGGGGTCACCTCGGGCCCTTCGCCGCCGATCACCGCGACCCCGCGCTCGTGGAGCCACGGCATGCATGCGGCATGGAGGCCGGGGCGGTTCGTCGCGGGCACCGCCTCCGCGCCCTCCTCCAGGCGATGGCGGTAGTGACCGGTGCGCACGAAGAGGATGTCGCCCTCCTCCACGCGCACGCCCTCCGCGCGCTCGGCCGCCTCCAGATCCTCGGGCAGCACGGGAGTGCCGTTCTCCAGCCACTTCACGCCCTTCAGTCGAGCGATGTCGAGGAGCACGCCCCGGCTGACCACGCCGCGCTCCGCGGGCACCTCGATCGACCCGGCGCCCGCGCCGCGCGCGGTGACGAGGTTGGCGGGCTTCCCGTTGTACATGTAGCCCTCCCAGAACATATGGCTCAGGGCGTCCATGTGCGTGATCGTGTACCCGTGCGGGGCGATGCCGAAGAAGTCGCCGGAGCCGCCGGCCACGTGCGTGGCCCCCTGCACCTGCGCCTCGCCGGTGCCGGTCATGTAGTGCAGCACCAGGCTGGAGCCGGGGCCCATTTCATAGGTGATCGGGCGCTCGCAGGAGACCGTGTACCCCTCGCGCACCAGCGAGGCCGCCTGGCGCACCTTCTCGGGCGTGATCAGGTTCAATGTCCCGCGCTCGTCGTCCGCGCCCCAGCGACCCCAGTTGCTGAGCGACTTGAAGAACCCGAGCAGCTCCGCCTCGGTCGGAAGACTCCGCGATCCTGTGGTCATGCCGGTCTCCTCGCACGCTGAACCCGGGGTGATTACAGAAATTATCGCCGGAACCATAGACCTGCGCGGATCGGCTGTCCACATTCTCGCGAGCGAACGAGTATCCTGCCCCGGGCCGCGCCGAGGCGGCCCCCGTCACGCCCGAGGAGCGACTCCGAAGGAGGGTGCTCGCCATGCAGCAGCCGGACCGCCGCAGTTCGTTCGACGACGTTCCCGCCATCTACGACCGTGCCCGCCCGGAGTACCCTCCGGCGCTGTTCGACGACCTGTTCGCGTACCTGAACGAGCGCGCCGCCCGTCCGCAACCCGCGATCATCGAGGTCGGTCCGGGGACCGGGCAGGCGACGCACGCGCTCCTGGAACGCGGGGCGCTCGTGACCGCCGTAGAGCTCGGGCCGAACATGGCGGAATACCTGGCCGCGAAGTACGCGGGCCGATCCGGCCTGCGCGTGCTCACCGGCGCCTTCGAGGACGCGCCGCTGGAGCCCGGCCGCTGGGACGCGGTGTTCGCGGCCACCGCGTACCACTGGGTGGACCGCGCGGAGCGCATGCGGCGGCCGCACGCGCTGCTGGTGCCCGGCGGTGTGCTCGCCGTCGTGGACACGAACCAGGTGCGCAGCGAGGCGGACCGCGGCTTCTTCGAACGCTCGCACCCGATCTACCTGAAGTACCGCCCGGGCGAGCCGATGGGCCAGGGCCTGCCGCTGGACCTGGTCCCGCCGATCTTCGACGAGATGTGCGAGAGCGGGCTCTTCGAGGACGTTCGCCTGTGGCGCTACCGCTGGGACCAGCGGTACGACGCCGACGAGTACGCCGACCTGGTGATGTCGTACTCGGACGCGCAGAACATGGAGCCCGGGCCGCGCGCGGGCCTGATCGCGGACCTGCGCGCGATGGTGGCCGCGGAGCCCGGCGGCTGCGTGGTGCGGCCGCTCGTGATCACGCTCGCGGCGGGGCGGCGCACTGGTCCGTAGGCTGCACTGGAGGCCAGTGCCGTCGCCGAGCCGGGCGTGACGGGCACGCCCGCACCGCCCCCTCGCACGAGACGACCGCACCGGTCCCGGGCCACGCGCTGACCGCTCCCGTCGCACTCCGGTCGCACGGCCGCCATCCTCGAGCCGGCCGGAGGCTCAACGGGATTTCACCGGTAGAATGATGTGACCTCTGGGGAGGGGGCGAACACGTGTTTCAGAAGATCCTCGTGGCCAACCGCGGCGAGATCGCGATCCGAGCGTTCCGCGCGGCGCACGAGCTGGGTGTGCGCACCGTCGCCATCTTCCCGTACGAGGATCGCTCCTCCACCCACCGCATGACGGCGGACGAGGCGTACCAGATCGGCGTCCCCGGCCACCCGGTGCGGGCTTACCTCGACATCGCGGAGATCATCCGCGTCGCGAAGGTGTCCGGCGCGGACGCGATATATCCTGGCTACGGGTTCCTCTCGGAGAACCCCGCGCTCGCCGAGGCGTGCCAGGAAGCCGGGATCACCTTCATCGGCCCGCCGGCGAGCGTGCTGACGATGGCGGGGAACAAGGTCACGGCGAAGGAGCACGCGGTCGCCGCGGGCGTGCCCGTGCTCAAGTCCACCCCCGCATCCCGGGATGTCGCCGAGCTGCTGCGCGGCGCGGACGAGGTCGGCTTCCCGATCTTCGCGAAGGCCGTGGCCGGGGGCGGCGGGCGCGGGATGCGCCGCGTCGACAGGCGCGAGCAACTGCCCGCGGCCCTCGAGGAGGCGATGCGTGAGGCGGAGACTGCCTTCGGCGACGCCACCATGTTCCTGGAGCAGGCGTTCCTGAACCCGCGCCACATCGAGGTGCAGATCCTCGCCGACGCGCACGGCGACGTCGTGCACCTCTTCGAGCGCGACTGCTCGCTGCAGCGGCGGCACCAGAAGGTGATCGAGATCGCCCCCGCGCCGAACCTCGACTCCCGCATCCGCGAGGCGCTCTTCCGGGACGCGGTCGCCTTCGCACGCGCGATCGGGTACGTGAACGCCGGGACCGTGGAGTTCCTGGTCGACACCGTCAGCAATCACGCCGGGCAGCACGTGTTCATCGAGATGAACCCGCGCATCCAGGTGGAGCACACCGTCACCGAGGAGGTGACGGACGTCGACCTGGTGCAGGCGCAGATCCGCATCGCCGCCGGCGAGCGCCTCGAAGACCTCGGCATCCGCCAGGCGGACCTGCGCGTGCGGGGCGCCGCGCTGCAGTGCCGCGTCACCACCGAGGATCCGCAGGCCAACTTCCGCCCGGACATCGGCCGGATCACGCAGTACCACTCCCCCGGTGGCGCCGGCGTGCGCCTGGACGGCGGCACGATCAACCTCGGCACGGAGATCGGGCCGTACTTCGACTCGATGCTGGTGAAGCTCACCTGCCGCGGCAGGGACTTCCCACAGGCGGTGAGCCGTGCGCGGCGGTCGCTGGCCGAGTTCCGCATCCGCGGCGTCTCCACCAACATCCCGTTCCTGCAGGCCGTGCTGACGGATCCGGCGTTCCTGCGCGGCGCGCTCACCACCGCATTCATCGATGAGCGCCCGGACCTGTTGCGCGCGAACCCCGCGCGGGACCGCGGTTCGCGGATCGTGGCGTGGCTCGCGGACGTTACCGTGAACCAGCCGTACGGCAGCCGTGGCAAGATCATCAGCCCCGCGGAGAAGCTCCCGCGTATCAACCTGGACGGCCCGGTCCCCCCGGGCTCGCGCGATCGGCTGCTGGCGCTCGGCCCCGCGGGATTCGCGCGCGCGCTTCGTCAGCAGACCGCGCTGGCCGTCACCGAGACGACGTTTCGCGATGCCCACCAGTCGCTGCTGGCGACGCGCGTGCGCACGCGCGACCTGATCGCGGTCGCGCCGTACGTCGCGAGGACCACGCCGGAGCTGCTCTCCATCGAGGCGTGGGGCGGCGCGACGTATGACGCGGCGTTGCGCTTCCTGGGCGAGGATCCGTGGCAGCGGCTGGCCGCGCTGCGCGAGGCGCTGCCCAACGTGAACATCCAGATGCTGCTGCGCGGCCGCAACACCGTGGGCTATACGCCCTACCCAACCGAGGTCACGGACGCCTTCGTGCGCGAGGCGGCCAGCACGGGCGTCGACATCTTCCGCATCTTCGATGCGCTGAACGACGTCTCGCAGATGCGCCCGGCGATCGAGTCCGTGCTCGCCACGGGGACGGCCGTCGCGGAGGTGGCGCTGTGCTACACGGGCGACCTCCTGGACCCCGCGGAGACGCTCTACACCCTCGACTACTACCTGAAGCTCGCCGAGCAGATCGTCCAGGCGGGCGCCCACATCCTCGCCATCAAGGACATGGCCGGGCTGCTGCGTCCGACCGCGGCCGAGACCCTGGTGACCGCCCTGCGCGAGCGCTTCGACCTGCCGGTGCACCTGCACACCCACGACACGCCGGGCGGGCAGCTCGCCGCGCTGCTGTACGCGAGCCGAGCGGGCGTCGACGCCGTGGACGTGGCGAGCGCGCCGATGGCCGGGACCACGAGCCAGCCGCCTGCCTCCGCGCTGGTCGCGGCGCTGGCGCACACCCCGCGCGACACCGGCATTTCGCTGCAGGCCGTCAGCGACCTCGAGCCGTACTGGGAGGCCGTGCGCCACGTGTACCGGCCGTTCGAGTCGGGACTGCCGGCGCCCACCGGCCGCGTCTACCGGCACGAGATCCCCGGCGGCCAGCTCTCCAACCTCCGCCAGCAGGCGATCAGCCTCGGCCTGGGCGAGCAGTTCGAGAAGGTCGAGGACTGGTACGCCACCGCGAACCAGATCCTGGGCCGCCCGCCGAAGGTAACGCCGTCGTCGAAGGCCGTGGGCGACCTCGCGATGTACCTCGCGGCCGTCAACGCCGACCCCGTCTACTTCGAGGAGCACCCGGAGCGCTACGACATCCCGGACTCAGTCATCGGGTTCATGGCCGGCGAGTTGGGAGACCTCCCGGGAGGATGGCCGGAGCCCTTCCGCAGCAAGATCCTCGAGGGCCGCAAGGTCGACATCGGCGTCAAGCCGATCAGCGGCGAAGACCGCGAGGCGCTGAACGGCGACGCGGCGTCGCGGCGCCACGCGCTCAACCGGCTGCTCTTCCCGGATGCCCTGGAGGACTTCCAGCGCGTCACCGATCGCTACGGGGATCTGTCCGTGGTCGACACGGTGGAGTACCTGTACGGCCTGGAGCGCGGCAAGGAGCACCAGGTGGAGGTGGCGAAGGGCGTCATCCTCTACGTGGGCCTCGAGGCGATCGGGGAGGCCGACGAGCGCGGCATTCGCACGGTGATGACGACGCTCAACGGCCAGCTGCGGCCGGTGTACGTCACTGACCGCCACATCGTGACGCGGGTGCTCGGCGCCGAGAAGGCCGACCCCGCCCGCCCGGGCCAGGTGGCCGCGCCGTTCTCGGGCTTCGTCACCATCCAGGTGCAGGTGGGCGACGCCGTCACCGCGGGCCAGACGGTCGCGACCATCGAGGCGATGAAGATGGAGGCCGCGATCACTGCTCCGATCGCGGGCATCGTGAAGCGCATCGTCATCTCGGAGACGCGGCAGGTGAACGGCGGCGACCTGCTGATGCAGATCGAGGCGCCCTGAGCCCCGTCACCATCCAGTACGGAGCGACCGAGCAGCCCGCCGAAGGGCGGGCTGCTCGTTGCGGGACGCCCTCTGTCTCGGAACCCGCTGTCTGAACCTGCTACGACTGCTTCCAGATCGCCGGCACCAGGTCATCGAGGCCGAGCGCCTGCAACGTCCCCGGCAGGGGACGGCCGCTCTCCCGGTCGCGCCCCATCAGCTCGTAGTAGTTGTCGAGCATGGCCTCCCAGTGCGGCCGCACGGACTTCCCCTCGGCGGGGCCGTCGATCGGCGCGGTGCTCCACCGCGTCGAGGGCTGCTCGGACGCCGGGGTGATGCCGTGCAGCACGTTGAACACGCGCATCACGTTCGCCGCGCGGAAGCCGACCTGCTGCGCCTCCTCCAGCGTGAAGTCCCACCCCGTCACGGCGTTCAGCTGGTCGACGATGTGCTGCAGGGGCACGCGGGTGCAGAAGACGCAGGTGCCCAGGGTGTCCTCGAACTGCCGCCGCCCGGTCGCCTTCGCCACGTTGGTGGACACCTGCTCCGGCGAGAATGCATCGGTGATGCCGGGGATGCCCGACGCCGGGTCCGCGGGCCCCATGTACCCGGACTGGTACGTCGCGATGTCTGCCGTCGCGGTGTCGAACATCTCGCGCCACATCGCGCGGTGGTCGTGGCCGCGCGGCGAGTGGCCCTTCTTCGCGTAGATGCCGGCCTGCATAGCGGACGGGCCCAGCGCCTCGGCCGCGCGCATCGTGCCCTCGGCGAGCACGTTCGCGAAGTGGCCGTCCCGCATCGCGATGCGCTCCAGCAGCGTGCGCATAGCGGCGGTGTTGCCCCACTTCAGCTCCAGGCCACCCGTGTCCTCCGGCGAGAGCTCGCCCTTCTCGTAGAGCTCGATCACCATCGAGAGGAGGAAGCCGGCCTCGTTGCTCTCCAGTCCGAGGCGGGTGTTGAGGTTCGCGAGGATCAGCGTCTCCGCCGGGTCGCCGTTGCCGACGAGCGGGCCCCACGCCGCGTACATCTCGTACTCGGGCTCCTCCACGGTCTGGCCTTTGTAGGGACCGTCGGTGAACGTGATCATGTGGCAGTGGTGCTGGATGCAGGCCCAGCACGGGTTCATCTTCGCCGACCACGTGGCGCGAGTGTGCTCGTTGGTCATCAGATCGGACTCGGGGTAGAAGTTCGTGGTGTAGTTGCGGATCGGCAGCGTCCCCACCGACATCCGCGACTTCGAGGACTCGTACGTGCCGCCGGTGCCCCAGTTGAAGAGGTGCCGCCCCTGCGGGTAGGACTGCAGCACGTCCCAGATCTCCTTCGCGATCTGGCCGACGCGCTGGGGCTGCGCGACCTGCACGCTGCTGCCTCGGCCGCGCGCCGCGCAGAACGCCTTCAGGTGCTTCGCGCCCATCACCGCGCCCACGCCGTTGTGCCCGGCGGCGTGGTCCTTGTCGCCGAAGATTCCCGCGAACTTCACGCCGTTCTCGCCAGCCGGGCCCACGCAGAGCACGCTCATGCCGCGCTCGGTGTACCCCAGCTCCGCCTTGATCGCGTCCTCCGTCTCCCACGTGTCCTTGCCCATGACGGCGGCCGCGTCGCGCAACTCCGCGACGCCGTCGTGCATGTACAGGTAGACCCACCGATTCGCCTGGCCGGTGACGACGATCGCGTCGTACCCGGCGAACTTCATGTAGGCGCCCATGAAGCCGTTGGCCTGCGTGGACGTGGCGCCGTTGGTGAGCGGGCCCTTCGTCGAGATCGAGATCATCCCGGAGCCACCCGCGCGCGTCCCGCCCAGCGGACCGGACGCGATGATCAGGCAGTTCTCCGGGTCGTCCCACTCCACGCCCGGCGGGACCTCCTCGTACAGGTACTTCGCGCCGAGGCCGACGCCGCCGACCCACTTCCGGAGCGTCGCCTCGTCCAGGGTTTCGTCGGTGAGGGTCTCGGCGGTGAGATCCACGCGCAGGATCTTCCCCGCGTATCCGTTCAGGGACATGGCATCCTCCTCGCGATCTCTTCGCATGCGCCTCCGGCGAACGCCGGGAGAATCAGGATCGTGTCGCCGTCCACCAGCACCGTGTCCAGGCCGCCGGCGAGCTCCACCACGCGATCGTTGAGCACGACGCGCACGGCCTCGGTCAACTCGCGTGACGACCGGTCGATGAGCACGCCGTCCAGCGCCGCGTGCTCATCGGCGAGGTGGCCCAGCAGATCGAGGATCGTGTCGCCGTTCTCGATCGGTGCGGTGAATCGCAGGTGCTCGCCCCCGGCGGCGCTGAAGTACGGTGCGAGCATCGGCATCACGTCCACCGTCACCTCGCTCATCTCGACGGCTCGCCTCGAACGCGCGCACCTGCGATCGCCTGGGGCGATCGCAGCAATGGTGATTCGATCGCAGCGTGCGCCGTGGCGACGGGATATCACAAGGGACATCGGTCCCGTGCTGGGTGTGACATTCGCGCGTTCGCCGCTGGAGGAATAGAGGCGGAAGCACCGTATGGCACCCGCGTGCAGCACCGGCGCTCGTGCCGCCGCGGTGGCCGCTGCCTTACGAACGCCGCCCGCGCACGCCGCCGAGGATGGGCGAGCCCGCGCCGAGCAGGAAGCCGAAGTCGTACCAGTTCCCCCCGCGCGCCACGTCGAAGAGGGGGTACTCGCGGAACGCGCCGAAGACGTGCGCGATCAGCACCACCCACGCGGTCAGGCCATTCCAGAAGCCCCAGAGGAGATCCTGCCACCACATGCCGCCATTCTCGCACACCGGATCCCGCGCACCCGGGCCCGCGGCGACGGAACGTGATGGCACGGGCGGTGCTGGACCCTCCTTCACCCGGCTAGCACCGGAGGTTCGCATCCGACCGGATACTCACGAATGACACTACATTGAACCGAGGGGCATCAATGCGGCTCAACGTGAGAGCGGCGTTCGAGTCACTCCAACTCGCCGCCGACCAGTGGCTCTTTCACTTTGCTAACGCCGTCTCCTTGTCAGCAGTTCGGCCCGCCCGCGCCGGTTGATCTCATCGAAGAGATGTCACGTCTCCTCGCCAACCACTCACTCAATCACGTCACGATCAACGACGAGACCTGTGACCTCACCTTGGCCTTCGACTCTTCGTCACTGCCAGCGAGGTCCTGCTGCTTCCGGCTCGCCTCCTTCTCCTGCGGCGCTAACACATTCGCACGTAGCCGCACCATCCGCGCGCCCGCGCAGGGGTGAACCGCGAAGCGACCGCCTCGGGTAGAGTCGGAGTGGTCGCGAGCGGGGGCGCGGGCCCGGGGACCCTGATCGTGGAGGTGGAGCATGCCAGGCAAGCAGCTGTCGCAGCAGGAGATCAACCGCGAGTTGCAGCGCGATCAGTACGCGCAGGCCAGCGGCAGCACGGGCGAGCAACGGCGCGTGACGGCCGTCGTCGCCTTCAACGCCGCCGACTTCGATCAGTGGTGCAAGGCCAACGGGAAGAATCCGCGCGATCGCAACCTGCTGATGGTGACCGCGGCCACGGCGCGCGGACTGCAGAACGCCCACCTGGAGGTCACCGGGCGCGGCATGTGGCGCGCCGACATCCACGCGCTGATGGTCGCGCTGGTGCCCATGCTGGACCGCCCCTCGCAGCAGCGGCTCGCGGGCATGGGATGGGGCCAGCCCATCCCCTGACCTCGTCCGCGCGAGTCTACCGGGACTGGGCGAGGCGATCGAGTGCGTACGAGAGCGGCCGATCGGCCAGCGGCACCGCTCGACGATCCGTCGCCGGCGTCCCGCCGGGATCGAGTGGCGGGCGGTCCGCGTTCTGGAGTCGCACCACGAATGCCGCCCCGCCGCCCGGGGCATCCTCCACCGCGACGGTCCCGCCGAACTGCCGCACGAGCGTCGCCAGCGTGGACAGTCCCAGGCCGGAACCCTTCTCGGGCGGCTTCGTGGTGAAGAACGGATCGAAGATCCGGTCGCGGATCTCCCGCGGCACCCCGACGCCGTTGTCGCGCACGCTGATCGTCACGTGATCGCCCGTCAGATCGCCAGCGAGGGCCACGTGGACCTCGCCGGGCAGTCCGGGATCGCGCTCCATGCGTTCCAGCACCGCATCCCGGCTGTTGGTCAGGAGATTCAGGAGCACCTGCTGCAGCCCGGAGGTGGTGGCGTGCGCGCGCGGCACGTCGGCCTCGGCGTGCAGGGTGTACTGCATCCGCCGTCCGGAGGCGGCGGAGACGAGGTCCACGGTCTCCCGCGCCACCTGCACCGCGTCCACGCTGCCCACGCTCGCGGTCCCCGGGCGGCAGAGCGCCATCAGGTCCTTGACCAGGAGGGTCGCCTCGCCGGATGCCTTGGCCGCGATGTCGAGCCAGTAGGCGCGCTCGTCTCCGGGCGGCGTGTTCTCCTGCACGATGTGGATCGGGCCGATCACGCTCGTCAGCAGGTTGTTGAAGTTGTGCGCGAGGCCGGCGACCAGCGTGCCCAGTGCATGGTTCTTCTGCAGGACGCGCAGGCGCTCCTCCGCCTCCAGGCGTTCCGTCATGTCGACGAGCACGCCCAGCACGCGCCTCCCCGGCGAGCCGTCCGCGGGGAGGGTGGTCACCGAGCACGCCGCGAGGAATTCGGACCCGTCGCGACGCCGGGCGCGGGCATTGCGCCCCCACGGCGTGGAGGGCAGTTCTCCGGCCAGGTAGCGCCGCAGCGCGCGGTTGTGCACCTCCGGCGCGACCTCGGCGATCAGGACGGTGACCGACTGGCCGACGAGCTCCTCGGGAGCCCAGCCGAACGTGGTCTCCACTGCCGGATTGCAGGAGACGACCATGCCGCGCTCATCGAGCACCAGCATCGCGAGCGGCGTCGCCTGGAAGATGGCTTCGTACATGGCGAGGCGCTGGTGCAGTCCATCCAGCGACTCGCTCTGACCCGTCTGGCCTGCGCCATCCAAGGTCGGCCCCCCATCCATGGACGCGTTGCCGGCGAGCCGCATCCTGCGGCGCGGCTCCCCGGGCCGGTGGACCGGTCCCCGTCGAGCAACGTGGGATAGCGTAGGTACGGATACCGTCTGCGGCATCCGTAATTCACGAACATGCCCGGGGGCAAATGGCGTAGCCCCTCATTCCGCCGTCCCTCGCGCCCGGCCGGCCCGTGAAGCGGCACGGGATCGTAGGGGGTGCCGTGACATACTCCCTACCTATGTCGAGACCCACGTCGCAACATACATCGAGGCCCTCCCGCCCGCGGGTGTTCTATGGCTGGTGGATCGTTGCGGCGGGCTTCCTGAACCAGGCCCTGGCGGCCGCGCTCCTCCAGCGCTCGTACGGCGCATACGTGGTGCTCCTGCGTGAGGAGTTCGGCTGGAGCAAGGCCGAGCTCTCCGCCGCGTACTCCATGCAGCAGGTGGAGAACGGCATCCTCGGCCCGATCCAGGGCTGGCTCGTCGATCGCTTCGGGCCCCGGGCGAGCATGCGTGTCGGGATGGTCATGTTCGGGCTCGGCTTCATCTGGTTCAGCCGCATCGATTCGCTCTCCACGTTCTACATCGCATTCGTCATGATGGCCTTGGGATCCAGCCTCGGCGGGTTCTTCCCGTTCTCGGTGGCGACGGTGAACTGGTTCAGCCGCCGGCGCAGCCGCGCGCTGTCCACCATGCAGATGGGGGGCGCGCTGGGCGGGCTGCTGATCTTCATCGTCGTCTTCGCGCTGGAGACCTTCGGCTGGCGGCAGACGGCGTTCGTCTCCGGGCTGCTGATCCTCGGCGTGGGCCTGCCGCTGACGCAGATCATCCGCCGCCGCCCCGAGGACCACGGCATGGTGGTGGACGGCGTGCCGCCCGAGGACCAGCCCGCGATCGAGGATGGTGCGTTGCGCGGCGCTCGCCTGTCGGATGCGTCCGGATCAGGCGACTTCACGCTCAAGCAGGCGATGGCCACTCCCGCGTTCTGGCTGATCTCGCTCGGGCACGCCTCCGCGCTGCTCATCGTCTCGGCGGTGAACGTGCACATCGTCCTCTACATCACGGAGGACCTGGGCTATTCGCTGGGATTCGCGTCGCTCGTGCTGATGGTGCTGACCGTCGCGCAGGTCGCGGGCATCGGCGCGGGCGCCGTGGTGGGCGATCGCTGGGACAAGCGGCACATCGCCGTGGGGTGCATGGCGTTCCACACCATGGCCCTGCTGCTGGTCGCGTACGCCTTCCATCCCGCGGTCGTCTTCGCCTTCGCGGTCATGCACGGCGCGGCGTGGGGGCTGCGCGGGCCGATGATGCAGGCGATCCGCGCCGAGTACTTCGGCCGGAGCGCGTTCGGCTCGATCCTCGGCGTGTCGTCATTGCTGGTGATGGCGGGAACGATCTCCGGTCCACTGGTGGCCGGCGTGCTGGCGGACCGCACGGGGAGCTACCGCCTGGGGTTCACCATCCTCGCGATCCTGTCGGGCAGCGGCGCCGTCTTCTTCATGCTCGCGCGCCGCCCGACGCTGCCGCCCGGCGGCGGGCCGGCCGAGGAGAGCACGACGACGGCCGACGCCGGCCGGGCGCCCGCCGGTCGCTAGCGCGGCAGGAAGGCGATCGCGCCGAGGCCCTCCAGCGGGTCCGCGAGCACCGGCGCGGCCGGCTGCAGCGTGCGCAGATCGAACGCGGCGAGGCGTTCGTCCGTCGTGCGGTACACCAGCAGCCTCCGATGCCCGTCGATCGCCAGCTCGCGGAAGGCGTTGGCGCGGCCGTGGTCCTGCGCGGTCTGGGGGATAATGCGTCCGGTCTTCACTCCACGCATGAGATCGGCCTCGATGAAGTCGCCGCGCGCGTTGGCGTACCAGGCGAGGCCCGTGCCGGGATCGCTGGCGAAGTGGCGGAAGCCGCCGGACACGATGTCGCCGAAGAACGCGATGCCGAGACCGCCGTTCATCGTCGCGTCGTCGAGGTCGTAGAAGAGCACGCTGCCGGTCTGCGTCGGGACGATCAGGCGGCGGTGCACCAGGTCCACGGCCATGTGCCGCGCGTCGCTGGTCACCCCGCATCCCGGCGCGGACAGATCCGCGAAGCCGCGCAGTGACGGGCCGGCGGCGCCGGTGTCGATGTTGATCGAGCGGATGGCGTCGTGCGTGTCGCTGTACCAGAGGCGCCGCGTCGCGGGGTCGAAGGCCACCTCGCGCGAACCGAGGGTCTGTCCGAGGCCAACGGCGTCCTCGCTGGGGCGCTCTGTCCAGGGCGGGAGCAGCACCCGGTCGGTGCCGCCCTGCACGTGCGCGACCACCGATCCGTCCCGCAGCGCCATGATCCAGCCGTCACCGGCGTTCGCGAACGTGTTGCGCTGATCGCCCTGCGACACACCCGTGCCGCGCACGTCGCGCACCGCCGTGATCAGGGTGAAGACGGTGACGCCCGCCATCGCTGCCACGATCGTGGCGGCGATGGCGGCCCGCAGCCCCCCTCGCGGCCGGTGCCCGGCGAAGGGAACACGCGGGCGACGGATCGGGTGCGCGAGGAGGGCGGCGGACACCCACGACCTCGGACGGGCCGGGTGCAGTGGATGCGCGTCATGAACGGTCACGGACGGCCTCGATCCCCACGGGGAACCGCTACAGCTGCTTGAAGATCGCCGGGTCCGCCGGGCCCTCGACCACGAGCTGGCCCGCGGCGCCCTTGTTGAGCCGGCTGAGCGCGTGATCGACGATCGTGAAGGTGCCCGGGACCGGCACCGTGAGCTCCACCATCGTCGCGCCGCCCGGCGCCACGGTGACCGTCTGCACGCTCTCCGAGATGGACGCGAACGATCCGAAGATCGCCGCGCGGTCGAAGATCGTCCCGATCACGTGGAACGAGGACGACAGGTTCGGCCCGCCGACGCCGAAGAAGATACGGATCTTCTCGCCCACCTTGGCCTTCAGCGCGCGGTCGCCGGTGACGGAGCCCATGGCGCCGTTGAACACCACGTACGTCGGGCGCTCATCGGCCATCGCCGGGAGGTTGAACTCCTGCAGCCCCGGCGTGCCCGCCGCGGACTTCGTGTACATGTCGCTCTGCATCACGTAGAACTCGCGGTCGACCCTGGGAAGCAGGTCCGGCGGCTCGATCACGATCAGCCCGAACATGCCGTTCGAGATGTGCAGGTCGATGGGCGCCGTGGCGCAGTGGTAGACGTACACGCCCGGATTCAGCGCCTTGAACGAGAACGCCTTGGTCTCGCCTACGGCAACCTGCGTCAGCGCGGCGCCGCCGCCCGGACCCCAGACCGCGTGGAGGTCGATGTTGTGACCGAGCGCGGACTCCTTCGGGTTCACCAGGGTGAGCTCCACGGTGTCGCCGACGCGCGCGCGCAGCAGGGGCCCGGGGACGGATCCGTTGAAGGTCCAGTACGTGTAGGCCGCGCCGTCCGCCAGCTTGCCCTTCACGTCCTTGATCGTCAGCGTGGTCTTCACGGTCTCGGCGGTCTTGCGCGTCAGCGCCGGCGCGAGCGCGGGGACCGGCATGTAGTCGACGTTCACCGCGGCCTGGGGTGCGGCGGCCGTCGCCCCCGCACCCGATGCGCCGGATGTCACCGGCACGGCGGTCTTGCGGGGCGACGCGCCACCTTTGTTCTCGGAGCACCCGATGCCGAGGAATCCGGCCGCCGGGATGCCCACGCCGAGCAGTCCGATCCTCCGGAGCAGGCTGCGCCGGTCAACCGAGCAGTCGAGAGCCCGCTCGGCGCTGGTGGAGGCATCGGCGTTCGAGCCACGGCCGGTGCGGTCTGCTGCGCTGTGGGTGTCGTTGGTGGTCATTCCCGTCCTCCTGGGACCCGGCGGCGCATCACTTACTCGTGCGCCTTACGTTGACTGGAATACTATTGGTTGCAGCAATCAACGTCTAGTACGAGAGTCAACATATGAACGTGACATTTAGTCGGAGAGCGGACTACGCGATTCGCGCAGTGCTAGACATCGCTCGTGCGTACGGGACCGGTCGACGGAAGACCCGCGAGATTGCCGCCGAGATGAACATCCCGCCGAACTACCTGTCGCAGATCCTCGCCGTCCTGGTCCGGCACGGCATCCTGACGGCTGTCGCCGGGCAGGAGGGTGGCTACGAACTCGCCCGCCCGCCGGCCGCGATCCGCATGCTGGACGTGCTGGAGGTCTTCGAGGGGGCTCCACGCATCCAACGCTGCCTGCTCCGCGGCATCCCCTGCGGCTCGGATGGCACATGCGCCGTCCACGATTCCTGGACGGACGCCCAGGAGGCCCTCGCCGCCCGCCTGGCGAACGTCACGTTCGAGGAACTGGCGGAGCGCGACCGCGCGCTGCGCGCCGGGCGCGCCGGCTGACGGACGCCCGCGCTCGGCCCCCGGCGGAGCGTGCGGGCCGTTGACGCGGGGCGGAGAATCCGGTGATGGCAGCGCGCGTCCGCACCGGGCTCTTCTACGGCTGGTACATCGTCCTGGTCGCCCTCGTGGCCCAGTTCATCGCGGGCGGCACGCAGATCTACGCGATCGGCGTCTTCCTGAAGCCGATGACCGAGGAGCTCGGCTGGTCCCGCGAGAGCTTCTCAGCGGTGCAGACCGTCTCCACGGTCGTCATGGGCATCAGCGGGCTGGCGATCGGCGGGCTGCTGGACCGCCGCGGTCCGCGGATGCTGCTGCTGCTGGGCGGCGTGATCGCGGGCGCCTCGCTCTGCGCGATCGGCGCGGTGCACGAGCTCTGGCAGTTCTACCTGCTGCGCGGCGTGGGCCAGACGCTGGGCGCGGCGATGATGGGAAACCTCGTCGTCAATGTCACGGTGGCCAAGTGGTTCGTCGCCCGCCGGGGCATGGCGATCTCCATGGCGTCCCTCGGCATCTCGCTCGGCGGGGTGCTGCTCGCGCCGCTAATCTCGGTGATCACGGACGCGTACGGGTGGCGGTCGGCGTGGGTGCTGCTGGGCGTCATGGTCTGGGTGCTGATCATCCCCAGTGCCTTCGTCATCCGCGCGACGCCCGAGCAGTACGGGCTGACGCCGGACGGCCTGAGCCCCGAGGAGGCGCTGGCGTACACGCAGCGCAAGCGCCGCGCCTCCGCGGCGACCGAGGTGCAGTGGACGCGCTCGGAGGCGATCCGCACCCCGACGATCTGGATGGTGATCACCGCGTACGGGCTGGGCGGCATCGGGCTGGGGGCGCTGTTCCTTCACCTGATCCCGTTCCTCACGGACCAGGGATTCGGCCGCTCCACCGCGGCGGTGCTGTTCGGGTCGCAGGCATGGGCCTCGCTGCTGGCGAAGCCCGTGTGGGGCGCGTTGATGGACCGCTTCCATGCGAGGTTCCTGAGCGCCGCCGGCTTCACGCTCACCGCCGGGAGCATCGCGCTGATGATCCCTGCGGCGTCCACCGGATCGCTGTGGCTCACCGGGCTCGTGCTCTTCGTCTACGGGTTCGGAGTGGGTGGCGTGGTGCCGCTGCAGGAGACGGTGTGGGCGAGCTACTTCGGACGCCTGCACCTGGGCGAGATCCGCAGCGTGGGCATGCCCTTCTCGATCATCTTCGGCGCCGGCGGCCCGCTCTTCGCCGGCACGCTGTACGACCACACCGGAAGCTACGCGATCGCGTTCGCATCGTTCTCCGTCGTGCAACTGCTCGGCGTGGTGCTGCTGTTGCTCGCACGTGCGCCGACGCGACCCGGCTCTACCACCACGGCAAGTGCCGTGCAGGAGCCCACCGTGAGGGCCGTGTAGTGGGCTCGCGACAGGCTCCGCAGCTCCCCGTCCGTGGCGTCCGTCCGGCCCTACCCCGAGGTGGGACCCGCATGTAGGATGCTTCGGTGACTCACGCCCCGGACCCGCCGCCGTTCCGCCTCCGTGACATCGGGATGTCGGTGTACCTGCCGACGTTCCTGTTCGCCGTGGGCCAGGGCGCGGTGATCCCCTTCACGCCGCTGCTCGCGATGGACCTCGGAGCGTCGATCGCGGTCGCGAGCCTGATCGTCGCGCTCCGTGGCCTCGGGATGATGATCTTCGACATCCCCGCCGGCATCCTGGTCGGCACCGTGGGCGAGCGGTACGCGATGGTGATCGGCACGGTGATGCTCGGCGCCGTCGCGGTGGGCGCCGCGCTCACACATTCGGTCATCGTCTTCGCCCTGCTGATGGTCGTCATGGGCTTCTCGTGGGCGATCTGGCAGCTTGCCCGCCTCTCGTACGTGAGCGACCAGGCCCCGCCCGAGGTGCGAGGCCGGGCGCTCTCGATGCTGGGCGGCACCAACCGCATGGGGAACGCGGTGGGCCCGGTGTTGGGCGGTTACCTCGGCGCCCAGTTCGGCCTCGGCAGCGCCTTCTACGTGCAGGCGGTGCTCGCGCTGGCGGCGGCCGCGCTGATGTTCGTGCTGGTCAAGGGGGGCGACGAGCACGCGGACCAGGCCGGCCACGGTGCGGCGCACGAGCGCTTCATGGGCATCATCACGGAGCACCGCCGGGTCTTCGCCACGGCCGGGTTCGCCACGATCTGCCTGAGCGTGCTCCGCGCCTCGCGCCAGACGATCATTCCGTTGTGGGGCGACCACATCGGGCTCAGCGCCACCGCCGTCGGTGGCGTATTCAGCGCTTCGAACACCATGGACATGCTGCTCTTCTACCCCACCGGCGCAGTGATGGACCGCTTCGGCCGGAAGTGGGTGGCGATCCCGTGCCTCACGACGATCGCCGTGGGCCTGCTCCTGATTCCCGCGGCGACCACGCCGACGCTCTTCTTCGCGGTGGCGATGCTCACGGGCTTCGGGAACGGGATGGGTGCGGGCATCGTGATGACGCTGGGGGCGGACTTCTCCCCGGTCCGGAACCGCGCGGAGTTCCTGGGCGTGTGGCGGCTGCTGAGCGACATGGGACAGCTCGGCGGTCCGCTGGTGCTGAGCGCGATCACCGGGATCGCCACGCTAGGCCTCGCCTCGGCGGCGACCGGCGGCATCGGGCTCATCGGGGCGGCGGTGATGTGGCTGCTGGTGCCCGAGCCGCTCCAGAGGCGCCCCCGCCCCCCATCGAAGGTGCCCGAGACAACCTCGACGCCCGGGGCCTGAGGAGCGTAGCCCGCGGTCCGACAGCACACGACAGCGCTCGACGACGCACAACAGACAGGAGGGCGGTAGCGAAATCGCTACCGCCCTCCTGCATGCGCCCGCGATCGGGCCCGGCTCTAGAGGTCTACGAGGTCGGGGCGTACTTGCCGGTGAGCTGCGGCGTGGCGCCGTTGATGCCCTTCTCCTGCATCTGGAGGCGCGTCTCGCGGCCCCACGTGCGCTTCAGGTCATCCTTCACGTGGATCGTGAGCTTGCCGAGGCCCTGCGTCTCCAGCTCGACGACGTCGCCATCCTGGAACGCGTTCAGGCCGCGGTGGTTGGTGCCGGTCGGGATGAAGTCGCCCGGCTCCAGCGCGTGATGGGAGGTCGCGAACTCCACGCAGCGCGGGATCTTGTGCGCCATGTCGTTGGTGTTGAAGTCCTGCTTCAGGACGCCGTTGACCCACAGCTTCACCGGCAGGTTCTGCGCGTCCGGGATCTCGTCGGCGGTCACCAGGAACGGGCCGATGGGCGCGAACGTGTCGCGCGACTTCATCTGGAAGTACGAGCCCGGCTTCAGGCCGCGGGCCGATCCGTCGATGAAGTTGATGTAGCCGAAGATGTACTCCTGGGCGCGGGCGGCGGGGACGTTCAGCGCCCGCTTGCCGATGACGAGCGCCATCTCCGCCTCGCCCTCGAAGATCGAGGCCGGCACGTCCGGCAGGATCATCGTGTCGCCGTTGCCGATGATGGCGTCCGGGGACTTCGCGAAGATGTCGATCTCGGCGGGCTCGGACCGGGTACCGTTCTCCATGTAGTTCACGGCCATGCACAGGATGTTCGACGGGCGCGGCAGGGGCGGGCGGATGCGCACGCTGGACAGCGGGACCCCCGTGCCGGATGCCACCGCGGCCTCGAGGCGGGGCTTGACCGTCGCCCACTGCTCGATGACGCCCTTGATGATGTCGTGCGGCTCGGTGTGGGGGATATCCGACACCACGGCCGACACGTCGACCACCGTGTCGTTGCCCTTCAGCACGCCCAGCTTGAAGTCATCGAAAAACAGCAGCTTCACGTAGCGACTCCTCTGCGCCGCGCCCACGGTCTTCGGGTACGCCGGCGTCTTGCCCCCTGCAGCGCCGCGAGTGCCTCGAGGGCGGCGCTGTTGCTTGTCCGGTCCGGCGCAGTATAGGCGCGGCGAGAAGGGACGCAACTGCCGCCCGGGGACCGCGAGGGCCGTCGCGCGACGGGGTGCCCGCAGCGTCCGCGCTGCTATCATGCGGCGCGGCTCGCGATCCATCGGCGCGTGGTACCACGGAGGACAGTCGTGAAGGCAGTGCGCGTGCATCGTGCGGGGGGCAGCGAGGGCCTGGTCTACGAGGACGTCCCCGACCCGCAGCCCGCCGCCGGGCAGATCGTCGTCCGCGTGGAGGCGATCGGCGTGAACTACGCCGAGATCGGCCGCCGCCGCAACGCCAACCCCGCGAACCTCCCCGGCCCGATGGGGGGCGAGGGCGCCGGGACGGTCCTTCAGGCTGGCGAAGGGGTGACCGACCTCACGGCCGGCGACCGCGTCGCCTTCGCCGGCGTCACGGGCGCGTACGCCGAGCAGATCCTGCTGCGCGCCGGGCAGGTGGTCCCGGTCCCCGCGAACGTGACCTCGAAGCAGGCGGCGGCGGTCATGACCCAGGGGATGACCGCGCACGCCCTCGCCACGGAGGTCTACCCGCTGAAGCCCGGCGACACCTGCCTCGTGCACGCCGCTGCCGGGGGCATCGGGCTTCTGCTCTGCCAGATCGCGCGGCTCCGCGGCGCGCGCGTGATCGGGACCGTGTCGACCGGGGCGAAGGCGGAGGCGGCCCGCGCCGCCGGGGCGCAGGACACGATCCTCTACACCCAGGCCGACTTCGTCCAGGAGACGAAGCGGCTCACGGAGGGGCGCGGCGTGGACGTCGTCTACGACTCGGTGGGGCAGACCACGTTCCTCAAGGGCTTCGAGTGCATCCGCCCGCGCGGCATGATGGTCTCGTACGGACAGTCCAGCGGCCCGATCGGCCCGTTCGACACGGACGTGCTCTCGCGGAACGGCTCGCTGTACCTGACGCGCATGGGGCTGGCGGCATACACGGCCGGACGCGCCGAGCTCCGCCGCCGCGCGAGCGAGGTGCTGGAGTGGGTGGGCGCCGGGCAGCTGCGCGTGCACGTCTGCGCGGAGCTCCCGCTGGCGAGCGCGAGCCAGGCGCAGGACATGCTCGAGGCGCGCGAGACAATCGGCAAGGTGCTGCTGATCCCGTGAGGCCGACCCCACGCGGCCGCGCCTGGAACGCGCCGGCGGGGCGAGGAGGAGCGGGGACGCCTACTCCGGGGCGCCCTGCCCCCACGGCACGGTCATGCCCACGACCGCGGCGATGCGCTCGATGGCGGACATGTACTGCTGGAGCTCCGGCTGGGTTCGGAACAGCGGCTTGCAGCCGGCGATCTCAGTGATCGCCTGCACCACGACATCCGCATCGATCGTCTTCATCGTCGGCATTGCACGGTTCCACTAGTCGCTTGAGTGACGCCAGCCGGGGCGGTGGCCCCGTCCGGTGCGCAGTGTACCCTCGTCCGCCCACGGCGAGCAGCCCCGGCGCGCACGCACCCGCGCGGACCGCCAGCGGCGGGGCGGCGCGAGGGAAGTGCGCAATCCTCGCCAGGGGCGCACGAAGCGGTGGAGAGGACGCGGATCGCGTCGCGTCCGGTCCTCGGGGGCTGGACAACGAGACTACACTCTGCCGACCGGGGCTTCCGAGAAGCGACCGATCTGCCACGCGGCCACCTCCAACGATCCGGGCGACCGGATACGGGCTCCGAACGTACCAACGGGCAGCCTCCGAAAGAGGACGACGGATGAACGAGGACGGCGGGGGATCCCCGGCTCGCGGCGCGACCGGACAGGCCGGCCCGCTCGAGGGCGTCCGCGTGCTGGACCTCACGCACTACGTCGCCGGTCCGTACTGCACGCGAGTGCTCGCGGACCAGGGAGCGGCCGTGCTCCGCATCGAGCCGCCCGGCGGTGACCCGTTGCGATCCTGGCCGCCGTTTCCGCCCGGCGGGCAGGAGCCGGGCCTGCTCTACACCTACCTCAACTGCGACAAAGAGCTGATTACGCTCGATCTCTCAGACCCCGCCGCGCGCGAGCGCGTGCTCGATCTCGCGCGCAATTCGGACGTCGTCGTGGAGAACTTCCGCCCGGGGACGCTGGACCGCTGGGGCATTGGCTGGGAGGCGCTGCACCGCGCGAACCCGCGCCTGGTGCTCACCTCCATCTCCAACTTCGGTCAGACCGGCCCGTACCGCGACTACCGCGCGTGGGACATCGTCGAGGATGCGCTCGGGGGCCTCGCGTACATCCACGGCGCGGACGATCGACAGCCGCTGACGCACGGCAACCCGCAGGCGCAGTACCGCGCCGGCGTGGTCGCGACATCAGCGACGATCGCCGCCCTGCTCAACGTGGACGACGAGGGTGAGCACGTCGACGTCTCGATCATGGAATGCATCGCCTCCACGCTGCGCGACACGATCCCGCAGTACACGTTCATGGGAGCGGTGCGGCGGCGCGGCGGACGCCAGGGCGGCGCCGGTGCGATCACGCGCTGCGCCGATGGGTGGGTCATCCCCTCCGCGTACGGTGCGGACTACTCGCTCTTCGCGAACTTCCTGGAGGCGCCGGAGCTGGGCGACGAGAAGTTCCTCACCGGCGACGGACGCCAGACGCACGCCGCGGAGTTCCGTCAGACGATGGTCGAGGTGCTCAAGCGCTGGAAGACGATGGAGTTCTTCGAGGGCGCGCAGACCTGGGGCTTTGGCGTCGGCGCCGTGATCAGCCCGTTGCAGAACCTCGACTCATCTCAGTTGAGGGAACGCGGCTTCTTCCGCGACATCGAGGTGAGTCCCGGCCAGACGGCGCCCGCTCCGAAGGGCGGCATCCGCATATGAAGAAGGCACCGCTCGCCGGCATCCGCGTGATCGAGCACGGCCAGTTGCTCGCCGTGCCGTTTGCTGCCCGCATGCTGGCCGACCTGGGTGCGGAAGTGATCAAGATCGAGGCGGCGATCCGCCTCGACTCGCACCGCCAGACCACCTACCCGGACAACGACCCGGGTGCGCACTTCTGGGACCGCGGCGGCACGTATCACAACGAGAACCGGGGGAAGCTCGGCATCACGCTCGACCTGCGCAACCCGATCGCAATCGAGGTCTGCAAGGACCTCGTGCGGATCAGCGACGTGGTCGTGGAGAACTTCACGACCCGCGTGATGCAGCAGTTCGGCCTCGACTACGCGGAGCTGGTCAAGATCAAGCCGGACATCATCATGATGTCCTCCACCGGGTACGGGCACACCGGGCCGTGGAAGGACTTCAAGGCGGTCGGCCCCACCACGGAATCAGCCTCCGGTGTGGCGGTGACCACGGGCTACGACGGCCTGGATCCGGTCATGGCCGACATCCCGTACACGGACTACGTGGCGGCGGACCAGAACGTCCTCGGCGTCCTGCTCGCGCTCTACCGTCGAACGCGGACCGGACGAGGCTCCGACGTCGACATCTCGCAGGTGGAGGCGCAGGCCTCGCTCGCCGGCGAGCTGTACATGGATGCCGCGCTCAACGGCACGAGCCACGCGCCCCACGGCAACCGGCATCCGATGATGGCGCCGCACGACTTCTTCCCCTGCGCGGGCGAGGACCGCTGGTGCGCGATCGCGGTCTCGTCCGACGAAGAATGGCGGCGGCTGCAGGAAGCGATGGGCAACCCGGCCTGGGCCGCGGACGCCCGGTTCGCCGCGCTGGCTGGGCGGCAGGCGAACCTCGCGGAGCTCGACGCCAAGCTCGCCGAGTGGACGCGCGCGTTCGAGGCATTCGAGTTGATGACCCTGCTGCAGGCGAACGGCGTGGCGGCCGGTGTGGCGCAGACCGGCCGCGATCTGGTCTTCAACGAGCACCTCGCCGCACGCGGCTTCTTCGACTGGGTGACTCCGCCGGCAAGCACGGAGATCCCGGAAAAGCCGTACTCCGGTACCGGCTGGCATTTCAGCGAGAGCGAGCACGGCCTGCGACGCGGCGCCCCGCTGCTCGGCGAACACAACGAGTACGTCCTGCGCAACATCCTCGGATACTCCGCGGAGAAGTACGCCACGATCGTCGCCTCGGGCGCCCTGGGCGGCGCCCCCGAGGAGTTCAACCGGCCGCATCCGGTCGCGCTGGAGGTCCTGCAACGACAGGGTCGCGTGGTCGAGATCGACCCGGACTACCTGGAGCACCTCCGGCGGTTCAAGGAAACACACCCGCCCAACGGCTCCTCGAAGTAGCCATCGAAGTACATCGAGGTAGCAGCACCGAAGCAACAGCGATCAGGCGGCGAGCGCAAAGGCTGGGCACAGATGGCTGGAGTCACGTACACGCGACAGGATCGGATCGCCTCGATCCACATCGACGCCGCGGCCACCGGGAACGCCTTCACCCCCGAGATCCGGCGGCAGCTGAACGCCGCCCTGCTGGAATACCGCCGCGACGACGAGGCGTGGATGGGCGTGATCTCCAGCGCGGGCCCGGACTTCTGCGTCGGTACGCAGGAGCCTGCCCCCACCTCCACGCGCGAGCGGCGGGAGCGCGCGCTGCTGTGGGGTGGCGGGTTCGTCGAGATCTGGAAGCCCACCATTGCTGCCGTGCAGGGACAGTGCCGCGGCGAGGGCCTCGCGCTGGCGCTGAGCTGCGATCTGCGTGTCGCGGATGAGACGTCGATGTTCTCGGCTGATCTCAGCGGCGACGCCTCCGAGCCGAACGTGGTGGCGGCGTGGCTGATCAACCTCGTCGGCATCTCCAGCGCCCTCGAGCTGCTCTGGCTGCGGCGCACGCTCGATGCGCACGAGGCGCAGCGCATCGGCCTGGTGAACCGCCTGACGGTGACCGGACCGAAGTCCGGGACGACGGAGGACACCAGCCGCTTCCCGATGAACCCGATGCCCACGACGATCAGCGTTCCCGACGGCAGTGCGGGCACGGCCGGGATGTACCTCGCGGAGGAGCTCCTGCAATACGCGCCGGTGACGCGCGTCTTCCAGAAGGAGATCGCCCTGCGCTCGGTGGGTGCGCCCTTCCACTACGCCCAGACGCTGGAGCTGGGGCCGAACCCGTACGCGAGCGAGGACCGCATCGAGGGCACACGCGCCTTCGTCGAGAACCGCCGCCCCACCTGGCACAACCGCTGAGCGGGCGCGAGAGACACGGAGACCGCGATGGTGAACGAAGCCGGAGAGCCGATCCTGATCAAGGAGCGCGAGGGAGCCATCCTGATCGCGCGCATGAACCGGCCGGAGCGCCTCAACGCCCTCGGCGGTGGCCTGCCCGAGGCGCTGAACGACGCGTGGTTCGAGTTCCGCGACGATCCCGGGTTGAAGGTGATGATCATCACCGGCACCGGCGACCGCGCGTTCTGCGCCGGCGCCGACCTGCGCCGCAACAACGAGGTCGCGACCGCGCTGGGTGCCCAGTCCGCGCAGGCGATGCTGGACGCCAGCCGCGCCCCGCGCATCGGCGCATCCATCACCTCGAACAACTTCCACCTGTACAAGCCGATCATCGCGGCGCTCAACGGCTGGACGCTCGCCGGCGGCTGCGAGATGGCGATGGGGTGCGACTTCCGCATCATCGAGGCACACGCGCAGATGGGCCTGCCGGAGGTGAAGCGCGGGATGGGCGCGAAGTCCACCACCCACAAGCTCTCGTTCCTGACGTACCTCGGCGTCGGCCTGGAGCTGGACTGGACGGGCGATCCGATCACCGCCGAGCACGCGGTGCAGATCGGCATGGCCGACGAGGTGGTGCCCACGGGCAAGAGCCTCGAGCGCGCGCTCGAGATCGCGCGCCGTCTCGCCGCACGTCCCTCGACGTACCTCCAGTACCACAAGGAGCGCATGTTCGAGAGCGTCGGCACGCCGATCGCGTACGCCCTGGCGATGGAGCAGCGCGAGCTCCCGCACGAGGGCGAGGACTACCGCCGCGGGCTGGAGGCGAGCGTCGCCTCCCCGCTACAGCGGCCTCCGTGGAGGTAGCTCGGACACCAGGCGTCAATCGGATCCTGTGCGGGCATGGTCGGGAGAAGTGCAGTGCCGCTACTGACGACTCGAACTGAAGGCAGCGTCCTCGTCGTGGAGCTGCAGCGCGCGGAGCGGGGCAACGCCCTCAACCGCCAGTTGCAGCGCGAGCTCTCCGCTGCGTGGCAGGACTTCGAGGACCGCGACGAGCTGAAGGTGGCCGTGCTCGCCGGCTCGCCGGACGTGTTCTCGATCGGTCATGACGTCGCGGAGCTCGCGAGCGGAACGGGCGAGGACGCCTCCCCCGTGCCGGACCCCGGGATCTTCCCCATGTCGCTCTCCAAGCCGGTAATCGCCGCGGTGGAGGGGCCGTGCTACGGCCTCGGCTTCGAGCTGGCGCTGGCCTGCGATCTCCGCGTCGCCGGAGAGGACGCGATCTTCGGCATCCCGGACCTCGATCTCGCGGCGCCGTACCGCGTGGCTTCGGTCCTGCTGCCGCGCATGACCTTCATGGGCCAGAGCGCGGAGTTGATGTTCAGCGGCAAGACGCTGGACGCCCGGACCGCGAACGCGCGGCGCCTGGTGAACACCGTCACGCCGAAGGGCCAGGCGCTGGCCACTGCCGTAAGCGCGGCCACCTCGATGGTGCAGCACTTCGGAGACGCCGGCGCGTTCCGCAAGCGCGAGATCTGGGGCCTCTCCGGGGTGCCCCTGCCCTACGCGATGACAGTCGTGCGAGAGACGGGCCCGGGAGCGTTCCGCTAGCGGGCTCGAGAGCTCGTTCCCGCGTGACCAGCTAGATTTCTGTGCGAAGGAGGCGAGTCCATGCTCACGATCGATGCCCACACCCACTGGAGACGTGACCCGGGCTTCGTGTCCGTCCGGTTCATCTCGCGAACGCGCACCGGCACCGTGGACACGAAGGAGCTCTTCGCCCGGCCCGACGTGCAGGCGCGGTACTTCGACGAAGACGGGTCGAAGATGATCGCGATGATGGAGAGCACCGGCGTGGACATGGTGCAGACCTGCCCCGTCGACTACGGGTTCGCGCTCGGCGAGGCCACGCGGCGCATCGAGGACATCAACGCGTTCTATCCCGAGCTCATGGAGCGATGGCCCGGGAAGTTCATCTACTACGCCGGCGTCGACCCGCGCCGGCCGAACGCCGCCGCGCTGTTCAAGCTCGCGCTGACGGAGTGGGGCGCGAAGGGGCTCAAGCTGATGCCGGCGGCGGGCTTCTTCCCCAACGACGAGATCTGCTACCCGCTGTACGACCTGGCGGTGGAGTACGACGTGCCGGTGCTCTTCCACACCGGGCCCAACCCCCTGATGCGGAGCCGCAACGGGCATCCCCTGTACTACGACGACCTCGCCGCGGAGTACCCGCACCTCAAGATCATCTTCGGGCACGTGTCCGGCGAGTGGTGGCGTGACGCGATGAGCGTGATCCGCGGCAAGCCCAACTGCTACGCGGAGCTGGCCGGGTGGCAGCGTCGCCACCACGACAACCCCGAGCAGTTCTTCAAGGACCTCGGGGAGCTGCGCGACGCGATCGGCGCGAACCGCATCATGTATGGCACGGACGCCCCAGCCGTCGCGGGGATCCCGCTGCGGCCGTTCGCCGACGCGCTCAAGAACCTGCCCGAGTCGGCCGGCCAGTACGGCGTCAAGTTCACGATGGAAGAAGCCGAGGCGATCATGGGCCTCAACTTCGCGGGCATGCACGGGATCGCCGTCCCGATCTCCGCGAAGTAACCACCCGCGGCAGGCGGGTCGCCTCGGCCGTCCGTGCTCCCTATCCGCGTGGGAGCCCGGTGCGGCCGGGGCGAACGCACATTTCCACCGGTTCTCACTGATCGCGACACTCTGCTCGCGAATATCGTCGCGGTCACCTCGCAACGCTGTGCGCGACGGCCGATCGCGGGCAGCATCGATGGGCGCGGGGGCATGGACTACGCCGGGGCGCGGCTGCGCGCCTGCAACGTCCGGCGCAGCGCTTCCCAGAGGTTGCCCGCCAGCAGGCCGGCGAGCAGGAAGTACACGCCGCCCAGCACCACGAACACCATGAACGACACGCTGGCCACGACCCCGCCAAACATCACCTGGTCGCGATAGCGGACCGGGCACGTCGGCGGGTCGTCGAGCATGAAGCAGGCGAAGAAGAGCGCGGCGTTCACGTCGGGTGGCCGGAAGACCTCGGCTACCCGTGACGGGTCGCCGAAGACGGCGCCGAAGGTGAACAGGAAGAAGTAGAGCCCGAGGAACGCCAGCACCGCCGGCAGCTTGTTGACGTAGCTCGCGATGTAGACGCCGGTCGCCAGGACCAGCGCCACCCCCGCGAGGCCGAGGTCGGGCAGCGCACCCCACCAGCTCTGCGCGCTGGAGAACGCGAGCGCCGCGACCACCAGCGCCAGCGCCGCGGGGTTGAACACGTTGGCGGTCCGCGTCCGGAAGAACTGCTTGCTGACGATCGCCAGCCCGGAGGTCACCCCCACCGCGATCAGCGGCTCCTCCGGAGCCAGGACGAGGGCGACGATCAGCCCGCTCAGCACCGCGGCGATCGGGAACTCCCACACCCCGCGCGAGGCCACCGCCAGCGCGACATCGACCGCCGCGGCCACCGTGACGGCGACGGCGACCGAGGCCAGTCCCGCGGCACCCGCCGTCCACAGCCCCGCGAACGTCAGCAGCCCGAGCACGGGCAGCAGCAGGCCCTTCGGCGTGCGCAGGAACTTCCGCAGCGCGTACGACGTCCCGTTGGCTGAGGCGACGGCCGCGCTCATGCGCGGAACCTCGCGAAGCCGCCCGTCGCGAGGTAGGAGCCGGAGGCGAGCACCACGGCGCCCTCGACGCCCTGTTCGGCGAGCAGCTCGAGCCCGCGCTCCGGGCCGAGCACGAAGGCCGCCGTCGCCAGTGCGTCGGCGAGCATGGTCGTCTCGGCGATCACGGTGACGCTGGCCAGCCGGGATGCGCCGCCGCCGGTCCTCGGATCGAGGATGTGGCCCTCGCCGCCCGGTCCCCGCCGCTCGTAATCGCCGGAGGTGCAGACGGAACGGCCGGTCACGGCAATGACATCGATGAGGCGCTCGGGCGCGCGGGGATCGCGGATGCCGACGCGCCACGGCTCGTGCGCCTCGTTCAGCCCGCGCACGAGGATGTCGCCGCCCGCGTTGATCGAGCAATGCGGGTACGCCTCCAGCTCGCGCGCCGCGAGGTCGACGGCGAATCCTTTCGCGACGCCTCCCAGATCCAGCACCAACGACCGGCGCAGGCAGACCGTGGGACCCGCAGCATCGAGGATCACGTCGCGATAAGACGCGGGCGTCTCGCCCGCGTGCCCCGGGGAGCGAACGGCCGCCCCCGTGCGGAAGTTGCGGTCGAACCCCGCCGACTCCAGGGCGCGCCCCACTGTCGGATCGAACGCACCGCCCGTCGTCTCTGCCACCGAGAGCGCGAAGCGCACCACCTCGAAGAGCAGCGGGCTGACCACGATGGGCTCATCGACGGTGGCGGAGAGGCGGCTGAGCTCGCTCGCGGGGTCGAAGCGGCTGCAGGTGGCCTCGACGTGCTGGAACCAGCGGAACGCGCGCTCCACCGCCGCCTCGGCGGCCTCCGCCGCCGGGGGATCGATGATGTCGATTGTGACGACGGTGTCCATGAACACCGCCGAGCGGCGGAACCGGCGCGCCTCGACATCCGGCACGCGCCCGCTCTCCAGCGGCGTCGCGCAGCGATTCATCGCGCGCGGGCCAGCGCGTTCGTGACGGCCTGGATGAACGCGCGGGAGCTATCCGTGGCCCCCGAGATGAGGTCGACGTTGGCGCTCTGCCGGTCGACCACCTGGCCGGGCAGGGGCGCGATCCGGGAGCAGGGGTACCGCGTGAGGCACTGGCTGATCACCGCCGAGCGGATCTTGCCGCCCGACACGACCACGGTGGCCTCGATGCCGCCGTGGCGGCTGGTTCCCGCGCCCACGTATGTGCCGTCCATGAACGCGCCGGTGGAGGGCCTCGACTGGGCGAGCGCCGGCGCCGCCGCGGGGGTCGCGGTCGGGGCGACGGTGGGCGACGGCGCGGGGGCCGTGCTCTGCGTCCCAGGGGCGCTGTTCTGCGTCGTGCCCTGCGTGCTGCCCTGCGTGCTCGCGACGCCCTCGCGCGAGGCGCGGTTGAACGCGCCGCCTTCGCGCGAGGTGAACGGCGCGCTGGGCGTGGCGCTGCTGCGGGTCGTGGCGGCGGCGAGGGGGTCGACGGAGCGCGTGTTCGCCGGATCGTTGAGCGCCGCCGCCTCCTGCGTGCGGGCGTAGCCCACGGCGTAGACGGAGAGGATGGCGGCCGAGCTCAGGGTCACCAGCTTCCGCGTGATGCGATTCGACCCCGCCGCCTTCGGCCGGCGTGCGGGCGCCGGCCTGGACGGCTGTCCGTCCGCGCCCTGGTGCGTTCGCTCCGCCACTGTCTTGCTCCTCCACCTCGCTCGCGTCCACCTCGCTGGCGCGGTGGCGCGGGCCGACCCTCCTGTGCCCTGGACCCAGTCTGCCGGAAAGCCATTATCGGAGTGTGAGTGCTTCCTTCGAAGGCTCACATCTTCCCCGAAACCCCCGAGGGGGCTCCCTGCGACGGGCACCGCGGTGGCGCGGGAGCGGGATCGAGGAGGTGGATGCCGAACTCTACTCACCGGGCCCGGGTCGGTCGTGCAGACCTACAGCGACACCGCGCCGCGCACCGCCGTCACGCTGCGCCCGCCGACCCAGACCGTGCCGCGCTCGCGATCGATGTGCACGCGACCGCCTCGGCCGACGCGCGCACCCTGCGCGACCACGTATCGCTCCGGCGCGTGCCCGGCGGGGATGAGCCACTGCGCCAGGCTGGCGTTGAGGCTTCCCGTCACGGGATCCTCCGGGATGCCCGTCGCCGCGGCGAACGCGCGCACCTCGAACTGGCACGGCTCACCGGGGGCATACGCCCCGGCCACCCCCACCTTCGCGAGCTGCCGGAGCGCCTGGTGGTCCGGCTCGATCGCCAGCACGCGAGCCGCGCTGTCCAGCAGCAGTCCCAGCCAGCGCGGGCCGTTGTCCAGCCAGATCGCGGCGCGCACCGCCACGCGCGGCACGCCGATGGCGCGCAGCACGTCCGCGAGGAGCGCGTCCGCCACGGGCTCGGTGCGGAGCGGGGGCGCGGCGAACGCGGCACGCTCTGCCTCCCGGTGGATCCGCACCAGGCCGGCCCCGCACTCCTGCACAACCTCGGCCGTGGATCGCGGCGTGCCGCCGGCTTCGATCCACGCGTGGCACGTGCCCAGCGTCGGGTGACCGGCGAACGGGAGCTCGCCGCCGGGCGTGAAGATGCGGACGCGGTAGTC
>JBAYVN010000003.1:0-78380 GCA_041674525.1 Dehalococcoidia bacterium
CCGTCCACGACCTCGCCCATGCGACGCGCCAGCAGGCCCTCGCGATCCTGTGCCAGCAGGGGATCCCAGTCCGTCCCCCACAGCACCTTGATCACGTTCCAGCCCACGCCGCGGAAGACCGCCTCCAGCTCCTGGATAATCTGCCCGTTCCCGCGCACCGGGCCGTCCAGGCGCTGCAGGTTGCAGTTCACGACGAAGATCAGGTTGTCCAGACCCTCGCGCGCCGCGAGCGAGATCGATCCGAGCGACTCGGGCTCGTCGGTCTCGCCGTCCCCGAGGAATGCCCACACCTTCTGGTCAGTCGGCTGCTTCAGCCCGCGGTGCTCCATGTAGCGCATGAAGCGTGCCTGGTAGATCGCGGTCAGCGGGCCGAGGCCCATCGACACCGTCGGGAACTGCCAGAAGTCCGGCATCAGCCGGGGATGCGGGTACGAGCTCAGCCCGCCGCCCGCCGCGAACTCGCGGCGGAAGTTGTGGAGCTCGCGCGGCGTGAGGCGTCCCTCCATGTAGGCGCGTGCGTACATGCCCGGCGACGCGTGCCCCTGGAAGTAGACGAGGTCCGGTCCGGACGGGTGGTCGTACCCGCGGAAGAAGTGGTTGAAGCCCACCTCGTACAGCGTCGCGGCCGAGGCGTACGTGGAGATGTGTCCTCCGATTCCGGAGGACTTGCCGTTCGCTTCGGTCACCATCGCCATCGCGTTCCAGCGGACAATGCTCTTGATGCGCCGCTCGAGCTCGTTGTCGCCGGGGAAGGGCGGCTGGTGCTCGATCGGGATCGTGTTGACATAAGGGGTCCGCGAGGTGACCGGGAGCGGAACGCCGGTCCGCTGTGCCTCGATCTGCAGCGCCTGCAGCAGCCGACTCGCGCGGGCGCTGCCACGCGTGCGTACGACGTCGCGCAGCGAGTCAACCCACTCCTGCGTGTCGACCCAGTCGGGGATCTCGGGCACATCCACTTCGGCCTGTTCGAGGCTCACGCCGCCTGCTCCATCCAGCGGGCCCACAGCAGGGTGCCCCGCCACTCCTAGCGTAGCGCACCGTTACCCTTTTGGCCGTGGGCTGCGACACTAGTTAGTGTGTTAAGTACCGCAACTCCAGTAGGGACCACCGGGTAGACTGGACGCATGAACGACCTCCGGGACGTCCGGTGCCTCGCCGCCGCCGGGGTGGACTACGAATCCGCCCGGGCGTGGCAGTACGCGACGGCCGCGGCCGTGCGCGCCGCTCGCGACGGCGGCAGCGCCGAGGCGGTCGCGATGATCGAGCACGCCCCGGTGTACACCATGGGTGCGCGCGGCGGCCGGGCCACGCTGCGCATGCCGCAGGAGGCGCTGCCGGCGCCACTGGTGGACACGGACCGCGGCGGCGACATCACCTGGCACGGCCCCGGCCAGCTGGTCGTCTACCCGATCCTCGATCTGCGCCGCCGCGGCATGGGCGCGGCAGAATACATCGGCGCCCTGGAGGGCATGCTTCTCGATACGCTCGGGGCCTTCGGGATCGCGGGCGAGCTCGTCGAGGGGCGGCGCGGCGTCTGGATCGGGAACGAGAAGATCGCGGCGATGGGCATCCGGGTGCAGGGCGGCGTCTCGATGCACGGCATCGCGCTCAACGTCGCCCCGGACCTCGCGTGGTTCGATGCCATCGTCCCGTGTGGCATCGAGGACGGCGGCGTGACCTCGATGGCACGCGCCGGAGTGCGCGACGTGGCGTTCGAGGATGTGCGGGCGGCGATGCGCGCGGCCTTCGCGAGGCGCTTCCAGGCGATGCTGGTGGACGTCTCGCCGGCCGAGGCCCGCGCGGCGCTCGGAGCGGGCAGCGGCCAGCCGGGGAACCGAGAGGCAGTACACGCGTGACCACCACCCACCCCTCTCCGAAGTTCGAGCCGAAGCCACGCTGGTTCAAGGCCCCCTTCCCGGGCGGCGAACGGTACGGCCACATCAAGAACCTGCTCCGCGAGGAGCGCCTGCACACGGTCTGCGAGGAAGCGCACTGCCCGAACATCGGGGAGTGCTTCAACGCCGGGACCGCGACGTTCATGATCCTCGGCGACACCTGCACGCGCGCCTGCGGGTACTGCGCGGTCACCTCCGGGCGCCCCGGCGCGCTGGACCTGCTGGAGCCGCTGCGCGTCGCGCAGACCGTGGACACGCTGGGCCTGGACTACGCGGTCATCACCTCCGTCAACCGTGACGATGTGCCGGACGGCGGCGCGAGCATCTTCGCGGCGTGCATCCGCGCCATCCACCATCTGCGCCCGGACTGCCGCGTCGAGGTGCTGATCCCGGACTTCCTCGGCGACGCGGAGCCGCTGCGCACCGTGGTCGAGGCGGGCCCGGCCGTGCTCAACCACAACACCGAGACCGTGCCGCGCCTCTACGCCCGCGCCCGCCCGAAGGGCGACTATCAGCGCACGCTGACGCTCCTCAGCCGCGTCAAGGAGATCGCGCCGGAGATGCCCACCAAGACCGGCATCATGGTCGGCCTCGGCGAGACGATCGAGGAGGTGGAGCAGGTGCTGCGCGATCTCCGCGCGCACCAGGTGGACCTCGTGACCATCGGCCAGTACCTGCGCCCCACCGAGAAGCACCTGCCCGTGGCCCGCTTCCTGCACCCGGACGAGTTCGCGCACCTCAGACGGTTCGGGATGGCGCTCGGCTTCGCGCACGTGGAGTCCGGGCCGCTCGTGCGCTCCTCGTACCATGCCGGCGAGCAGGAGAGCGCGGCGCGCGCGGGCATGTAGCGGCATGACGCAGCGCCTGGTCATCGTGGGCGGCGACGCGGGCGGGATGAGCGCCGCGACCAATGCCCGCCGCCGTCGGTCGGCCGAGGATCTCGAGATCGTGGCGTTCGAGCGCGGCGCGTGGGCCTCGTTCTCGGCCTGCGGTGAGCCCTACTTCCTGAGCGGCGCGGTCCCGCAGTTCGAGTCGCTGCTCGTGCGCTCACCGGAGGCGTTCGCGCGGCAGGGCATCCAGGTCCACCTCCACCACGAGGTCACCGCGATCGACACCGCGGCGCGCCGCGTCTCCGTGCGCGACCTGCAGGCGGGTCGCGATTTCACGATGGACTACGACACGCTGGTCTACGCCACCGGCGCCGAGCCGCGCCGCGTGCCGATCGAGGGGCGCGACCTCGCGGGCGTGCACGCGCTGCACGTCCTGGACGACGCCCTGGCCGTGCACGCGCTGCTGGACGCTGACCCCGCGCCGCGGCACGGCGCCGTCGTCGGCGGCGGGTACGTGGGGCTGGAGGTCGCGGAGGCCCTGCACGAACGCGGACTGGCCACGACCATCGTCGCCTCGCGGGAGGGGCTGCTCGGCGGCTCGCTCGATCCGGAGATGGGGACGTATCTCGTGGAGCGCGTCCGCAAACTCGGCATCGACGTCGAGGTGGCGCATCGCGTCGAACGCCTGGAGGGCTCCGGCGGCCGCGTCACCGGCGTGCACGGCGGCCGCCTGGTCCCGGCGGACCTCGTGGTGCTGGCGACAGGCACGGTCCCGCGCGTCGAGCTCGCGCGCGCGGCCGGGCTGCGCATCGGCGAGAGCGGCGCCGTCTGGGTGGACGACCACCAGCGGACCAGCGCGCCGGGCGTCTACGCCGCGGGCGACTGCGTCGAGGTGACCGACCGCGTGACCGGCGCGCCGCTGAACCTGCACCTCGGGACCATCGCCAACCGGCAGGGGCGCATCGCCGGGCGGAACATCGGCGGCGCCGACGAGGCGTTCCCCGGCGTGCTCGGAACCGCGATCACGCGCGTCCTCGATCTGGAGGTCTCGCGCACCGGCCCCACCGAGGCGCGGGCGCGTGCCGCCGGCATCGACGTCGCCGTCGCGACCTTCGACTCGACGACGATGGCGGGCTACTGGCCCGCGTCCACCCGGATGCGGATGCGCGCGCTCGCGGATCGCGACACGCGGCGGATCATCGGCGCGCAGATCGTGGGCGGACCCACCTCCGCGAAGCGCATCGACGCGATGGCGATGGCGATCTGGAACGAGATGACCGTCGACGACATGGTGAACGTCGATCTCTCGTACGCCCCGCCGTTCTCAGGCGTCTGGGATCCCGTCCTCGTCGCCGCGAGGAAGCTGCAGGCCGTCCTGGACGGCACCGAGGACTAAACCGGACTGGCCGCCTCGTGGCGTCGGCCTAGCCGCGGCGCGGCACCACTTCCATGAAGACGAAATGCGACGCCGTCGGGTGGATCCACGCGTTCGAGGCGCCCGGGTTGCGGATCACGCGGCCCCCGTTCGCCTCCACCTGCGCGCAGAAGGCGTCCACGTCGTCGCACTCGTACGCGAGCATGTAGACGCCCTCACCGTGCGGGTTCAACGGGTTCTTCCGCTCCTGCATCAGCCGGTACACCGGCGCATCCTCGGAGCTCGGGGTGATCAGGCGCGTGATCACGGTGTCCCCGTAGCCCATCGACTGGAAATCGAAGTTGCCGATCGTGTTGTGCCCGCGCTCGCCGATCGCGCTCATGCTGAAGCGTGCGGCGTAGTCCGCGACCGCCTCGTCCAGGTCGTGCACGGCGACGTTGTAGTGATGGATGCTCAGCACCGGTGGCTCTCCTCTCGCGGCAGGACCCCGGGAGCCTACCGCGGGAGCGCCCCGCGCGCATACCGGCGCGCCCCGGGCCGCGGGCGCGCGTGACGGGAGGAGGCGACGGGAAAGCAACTAGAAGAGTGGGCCGCCCGCGTCCACCAGCGATCCGTCCACAGCGAAGACCGTCGGACGCTCCTCGCAGTAGACCTCGGATTCGCACTTGTTGAAGGAGAAGACCGGGAGATCGTCGCGCTTCTCGAAGTGGATGTGCCAGGTGCCCTGCACGTGGTTGTCGCGGCCCTTCGCGATCTCGGCTTCGATGATCTGCTTCAGCGCCTCGAGTTCCTTCAGTCCCACGCCGTCCCCCATCCCCGCGGCGTTCGTGCGCCCCTCGCGTGTCCGTCGCGCACCGCCGTGCAGCGCCGCCGCACACCGAGTGTACCCCGGCCCCGCCCACCGCCCGCCCACCGATCGCCTGGCGTCCGCCTACAATCGCTCCGGGGGTCGCGAGGACCCGCGCGGGGAGCGGCGCATGACCCACGAGCGTGCCGAGGCCCACGAACACACCGAGGAATGCGCCAGCCTCTTCCGCGAGTGGCTGCGGTACCACCTCGTCGTGATCGACGAGAGCGGGCGCTTATCGCCGGACGAACGCCGCGCCGCCGTCCGAGAGCGCGACATGTTCCGTCGCCAGCTGGACGGGCTCGGCTGCGATCCGGCGGCGCTGCTCGCGCAGGAGGCTGCGCTCGCCGGCGACGAGGACCCCGGATCCCGGGGCGGGACCGGGTCGCACGCCTAGCGGGGCGAGCGCTCCTCAGGTGCGTCGTCGTCCTCGGCCCGCGCGAGCCACGCGGCGACCACGGCCGCCGGGACCGCGATCGCGATCCCCGCGATGCCAAGGCGCGCGGCGTCATGCACCGGCGCCCACGCCACGGTGCGGATGAGCCCGCCCACCTCGCCCACGAACGCGCTCCCGCTGCCCATGCTCAGGAGCATCGCGACGAGCAGCCCGAGGAGCCCGATCACTGCCGCCAGCATCGCCCCTCCCACCAGCGCCAGTCCGGCCGCCACGAACCGCCGGGGGCCTTCGGTCACCGCGAGCAGCACCGCCGCCAGCGCCAGCGTCGCGATCCCGAGCGCCCACGCCAGCAGCCACGCCGCGCGGTGGGTCTCGCTGGAGGTGAGGCGCATCACCAGCCGCACCCACAGGGAGGTCGAGAAGATGCCGCTGGTGGTCGCCACGCCGCCCGGTGCGAAGACGGCGGGCCCGCGTTCGTACGTCGCGAGCGCGCTGTCGTGCAGGAGCGCCGCCCGCCAGTCCTCGCGGGTGCCCTGCTGCGCGAGGATGCGCGGCAGCGCCACACCCTGCACGGGGAAGCCGGGTACCGCGGCGTCCTCGCTGCCGGGCAGGCTCGCGGTGGCGCGGATCATCGGCTCGTGCATCTGCAGCAGCGCCGGAACGTCGCCCAGCGCCCCGATCGTGCGCTCCAGGAACGGCACGGCCACGGTGGCGCTGGTGGCCTGCGAGGCGGCGAGCGCCAGCAGCCACAGCCCGCTCGCCAGCGCGAGCCCCACCGCGGCCCGGCGTGCCGGGCTGAGGCGGGGGCGATCGCCGCGGTCCCCGGGAACGGGACGCTCGAAGCTCTCGCCGGTATACACGGGCGCGGGCGGGGTGGCGAAGGGGTCGCGCGGGTCGGGTGGCCTCACGCGCGCACCACGCGCGTCCCGGCGATCCGGTCGTGCAGGGCGCGAGCCCCCGGATCGACGAGGACGATGGCCAGCGAGACCAGGCCGGCGGCGCAGACCAGCGCGGCGACTGCGGCCAGCGCCAGCGCCGCCGCGTACACCCCGGCCAGCGCGAGGACCCCTGCGCCCCACGCCCAGCCGGACACCGCGAGCGGGTGGACCGCCAGCCGCAGGGCGAGCGCCGTGCGGTCGCGAGCACGCCGCACCTCGATGCGCAGGCCTGCGGTGCGCTGTCCCTCCGTGGCGTGGGTGGTGAGCAGCGTGAACGCGAGCCGAGCGAGCCACGCGGGCGGCACCGCCGCGACCACGGCGAGGGCGATCGCCGTGTCCCGGTCGCTGGCGTCGTCCCGGCCAAGCGACGTGCGGGCCAGCAGCCAGCCCGCGGCGACAACCACAGCCATCGCGAGCGGCGGGATGAGGGCGAGCGCGTCGCGCCCGCTCGCCAGCAGCCGACGGCCGCGCGTCACCCCGGGCGCCGTCGAGGCGGGGTGATCGAGCGCACGGGGCACACCTGCCAACATGGAGCCCCTTCTCGTGCGCCGCGGGAATGCCGGATCGCCCGGAGCGCGGTACGTGCTCAACGATCCGCCTCGCCACTTCGCGATCATATCGCGCACACTGGGATGTCCCACCCCGCAGCAGGACGGTCCATGAACGACTCCTCGAACCCCGCTCGCCGGCGCCGGCGCGAAGCAGCGCTGGTCATCGGCGTCGGCATCGCGTCCGCGCTCGTGGTGCTCGCCGCGATCGCGGCCGCCGATCTGCGCACGGGCGATCGCTTCGACCTCGTCCGCTGGGAGCGCATGACGCTGCCCGGGAAGTGGCTGTACCTGCTCGGCGCGCCCCTGCGGCGCGATCCGGCGCCGGACGTGGCCATCGCACGCTACTTCGCGGCCCCGGCCGGGAGCGAGGAGCGCCGCCGGCTGGAGGGCGCCGTGGAGGCGTCGGTCACCGGGCGCATCGATGCCGCGCTGCGTACGCGCGGCCTCCGCGGAGCCGTGCCGCTCCCGGGCACCGTCTTCCCGCCCGTGAACATCGAGCTCACGCAGCCGCCGCGCGTGCTCGTGGAGTCGCCGCGCGCGATCATCCAGCGCAGCGGCACGGAGTTGCTGCGCCCCGACCTGACCACCGACGCCGCCGTCGCCATTGAGCGCGTGACCGAGGCGGCACACCCCGACCGCTCCGCGCTCGTTGTCGCCTCGGGCGGGGTGGCGGCGTACCCCGCGATCGTCGACAACAGCGACACGTACGCCGACACGCTGTCGACCGCCGCGCACGAGTGGACGCACCACTACCTGGCGTTCTACCCCCTGGGCCTGCACTACTTCGACTCGCGCGACGCGACCACGATCAACGAGACCGTGGCCGACATCGTCGGGGCCGAGATCGGCGCGGACGTGCTCGCGCGCTGGGGGGATCCCACGCGGCCCGCCGGTGCTCCCGCCCCCTCGGCGCCGCGCGCGGCGCCCCGCGGGCCGGACGTGAACGCCACGCTGCGTGACCTGCGCCGCGAGGTGGACGCCCTGCTGGCGGCGGGGAAGGTCGCGGAGGCCGAGGCGCGCATGGAGACCGTGCGGCAACAGCTCTGGGACGGCGGCTATCGCATCCGGCGGCTGAACCAGGCGTACTTCGCGTGGTACGGCTCGTACGCCGCGCGCCCGGACGCCATCGACCCGCTCGGTGGACAGCTGCGCGAGCTGCGCACCCGCGCCGGATCCCTCGCGGCGTTCCTCGCGGTGGTCCGGGACACCACCTCCCGCGCCGAGGTGGCCGGGGCGCTCGAGTCTCTGCGCGCCCGCTAGCCGCCCGGGCGCGGGGTCGGTGTGGGCGTCGGCGTCGGCGTGGCCACTATGCCTTTGTTCCGGACGACCACGGTCATCTCCGTCACCGTGTCGCCGAAGGAGGCGTCCGTCAGCGTGACACGCAGCGTGTACGCGCCATCCTCCACCGCCGCCGTATCCCACGTCGCGATCGCCCCGTTCAGCACCGGCGAGGTCTTGCGGTCCATGGGGTACCAGGTGGTGGGACTCAGCCCCACGCCGACCTCGGCGCGCACCGCCGAGAAGTGGCCGGACGTCGCGACGCCGTTGATCGCCACCTTCCCTGCCAGCACCGCGCCGTCCGCGGGGGACGTCACCACCAGCTGGGGGGCGCTGTCCGCGCTCCCACCGCCGCCCACCGTGACGGGCACGGCGTACACCCTCGTGCCGAGCTTCGTGTCCTCCAGTCGCACCCGCAGCGTGTACACGCCGTTCGGCACGTCCTTCACGTTCCACGTCCCCAGCGTTCCGCCGGAGATGCGGTTCGTCGAGGCGTTGATGCGCACCCACGAGGCGGGCTGCGTCCCGCGCCCCCACTCCAGGGTGTACCGATCGAAGTCAGGTGAGTCCGCGCGGCCGATCACGTTGATCGTGCCGCTGATCCCCTGGCCCGCCTGGGGACTGGTGATCAGCGCGGGGAGCGCGCCATCGGGCTCGGTGGCGTCCGGTGCGAGGAGCGACAGGACGCCGGCCTTCGCGGCCCATTCCTTCAGCCCGCCCCAGCCGGCGATCTCCTCGGGCGGCATCACGAGCCGCACCTGCTGGGTGACGAAGTTCGCGGGTGTCTGCGGCGTGGCGCGGAGTCCGGTGCGCGTGTCCAGCGCGATCTTCTGCCACCACGTGTCCACGACCTTGCCCATGTCCTTCGGGTCGGCCGGGATCTGCTCGGCCGCGTACAGGCTGCTGTAGCGGTTCATCTGCGGGCACAGCTCGGTGGGGAGTTTGCCGGAGGGCCAGCACACCTCCTTCTCCACCACGCCGGGAGGCCGCGTGAAGTTGGTCGGGGGGAGCTTGAGCTCCGCCAGCGCATCGATCATGAACAGCTTCCACGTGCGCAGCGACACCGTAGTGGAGTCGATGCCGCGGATCGGCGCGTTATCCGAGTTCCCCGCCCACACGCCGGCGACCAGCTCGGGCGTGTAGCCCATCGTCCACGTCTCGCCGATCTGGTTGAGGTCCTCGAACGGGGCGCTGGTGCCCGTCTTCGCGGCGGACGGGTAGCCGTTCGCCAGGCCCAGGGCGTTGCACACGCCGTACGTGATGCACTGGTTCGCGCCGTTCGAGAGGATCGAGGTGACAAGGTACGCGTATTCCGAGGGAATGACGCGCCGCTCCACGGGCTGCTTGTACTCGTAGAGCACCTTCTTGTCAGAGTCGGTGACCTTCAGCAGGGCGATCGGCTCCAGGCCGCGCGTGGCCGTGTCCTTCCGGTTCGTGACCACCAGCTCCTGCCCGCGCATCACCCCCCCGGTGGCGAGCACGCTGTAGCCGATGGCCTGGTCCAGCAGCGTGATCTCGGATCCGCCGGTGGTGAGCGCGGGGCCGTACCCGCCCGGGCTGTCGAAGGTGGTGTACCCCACCTTCTTCAGCGTCGCGATTGTGTTGAGCACGCCGGCGGAGACGATGGTCTTGATCGCCGTCACGTTGAGCGAGTTCCCCAGCGCCTTGTCCGCGGTGATCGGCCCGATGTAGAACCCGATCGGATCCTTCGGCGTGAACGTGCCCCCGGTGGACGGGTCGGACACCGACACCGGCGTGTCGAGGATGGCCGTGCCCGTGCCCCAGCCGTTCATGAACGCGGTCATGTACGTGAAGGGCTTGAGCGTGGACCCCGGCGAGTTCCGCGCGACCACGTTGTCGTTGCGCCCCTCGATCTTGTCGTCGAAATAATCGCGGCTGCCCACGTAGGTCAGGATCTGCCCGGTCTTCGGGTCCACGGCCACGAACGCGCCGTTGTGCGCCCCTGCCGCATCGCCGAAGTCGGTCAGCGTCTTGTCCAGGGTCGTTTCGGCGTCGCGCTGCAGCTTCAGGTCGAGGGTTGTGGTGACCTCCAGCCCCTGGTCACGGAGCGCCGAGTCGCCGAAACGCTGACGCAGCTCCTCCGCCACCCGTCCGAGGACGAAGTGCGGCGCCTCGATCTCGAACCGATCGGCCTTGAACGTCAGGGGAGCGGCCCGCGCGGCGTCCGCCTCGGCCTTCGTGATCGCGCCGCGGCGCACCATCAGGTCCAGGACCTCGCCCTGGCGCCACTTTGCCCAGCCGTCCGGGATCAGCTTCCCGTCCTTGTCGATGTTCGACGCGGCGAACGGGTCGTAGCGGGCGGGGGACTGCGGGATGCCGGCGAGCAGGGCGCCCTCCGCGAGCGTCAGGTCGCTGGCCTTCTTGCCGAAGTACCCCTCCGAGGCCGCCTCGATGCCGACGTACAGGCCGCCGTACGAGATGGAGTTCAGGTACCACTCGAGGATCTGGTCCTTCGGGTAGCGGTCCGTGAGCTCGATGGCGATCGCGGCCTCTTTGATCTTGCGGGTGACGGATCGCTCCAGCCGCTGCTCGCGGGGGATGTACACGTTCTTCGCGAGTTGCTGCGTGATCGAGGAGCCCCCGGAGCCGCCGAGGAAGCCGCCGCCGAACGGCGTGAAGTTCTCCATCGCCGCACGGGCGAGCCCGCGGTAGTTCACCCCCACGTTGTCCTCGAAGTCGGGGTCCTCAACGGAGATCGTGGCCTTCGTGACCCACGGGGAGATCTCGCTCAGCTTCACGGGGCGGCGCAGGCCGCTGAGCTCGTCGACGAACTCGTACATCAGCTCGCCGTGGCGGTCGTAGATGCGGGCGCCGCCCCGAGAGTACCGCGCGAGCAGCTGCTCGGGCGGTACGACGTCGCCGATCGCGGCGGTGTAGACGTAGGCGGCGAATCCGGCCCCGACCACGGAGAACCCGCCGATCACGGCCAGCAGCAGCGCCAGCAGGCGCATGCCGGCGAACAGGCTCTGCCCGCCGTCCAGCGTGGATGCCTCGCCGGTGATCCGGCGCCGGATGCGGCGGCGCAGGATCGAGCTGCGCCCCACGCTCACGAGGCCACCTCGTCGCGGCGCAGCACGACCAGGTGCGACAGGCCGAAGCGCCGCAGCGCGTTGCCCTCGGCCCAGTAGCAGAACCCGCGCACCGCTCTCGCCAGCACCCGCGATCGCGTCTCGATGTTGTCGAAGCCGGGGTACACATACCCGTGGTCGATGATCCGCAGCGGGGTCCCGGCGATCAGCCGGCGCCAGTCATCGTGACGGTAGGCCCGGGCGTGTGGCACCAGCCGGTCACGGAGGACGCCCGGCAGCCAGTTCACGAACGGGATGTTCCCGAAGATGTAGCGGCCCCGCCAGTAGATGCCGTGCGTCTCGAACGGGTAGAGTCGGTTGGGCGCGAAGAGGATGCACGTCCCACCGGGCCGGAGCACCCGCGCCACCTCGCGCAGCGTCGCGCGATCGTCCTGCACATGCTCGATGACCTCGTTCAGCACGATGAGGTCGAATGCGCCGTCGCGAAAGGGGAGCGCTTCCCCCGCGGCCGCCAGGAAGCCATCCACGCCCCGCGTCGCCGTCGCCTCCACGCGCTGCTGCGCCTCCACGAGGCGTTCCGTGGCGATGTCCGTGCCCAGGGCGCGCGCGCCACGGCGAGCAAAGGCACGAACGTATTCCCCCAGGCCGCAGCCGAGATCGAGCACGCGCCGCCCGCGGAGCGCGGTGTACCGTTCGATGAGGGCCAGCCGGCGATCCTGCCCTGAGCGCCACACGAACGAGGGGTTGCCCAGCCGCGCCGCCTCCGGCTCGCCCGCCAGCGGCGCGTGCGCCGGGGCCACCGTGGAGGGGGAGTCCGTCATCGTCGCTCCTGCCGATCGGCGAGCCGCAACCGCGACCCTCCGATGGTATGACCGATGGTATGCCCTCTGGCCCGGTGGGGAGGCGCCTTCTAGAATAGCCTCACACCCGGACACCTTCATCGTCCACCCCGAATCATCGTCCACCCGGAATCCTGGGAGCGCGCCATGGCCCTGACCACCGATGAGGTGCGCTACATCGCGAAACTCGCGCGTGTCGCACTGACCGACGCGGAGGTGGATCGCCTGGGCGGCGAGCTGTCCACCATCCTCGACCACTTCCAGGTGCTGAACGACATCGACACGCAGGATGTTCCGCCGACCGCCCAGTCCTTCGACCTGCATAACGTGGAGCGACCCGACGAGACGCGCCCGTCCTACGCGCTGGAGGACATCCTCCTGAACGCGCCTCGACGCGAGGACGGCTACATCCGCGTGCGCGGCGTGCTCGATTGAGCGAGCACGAGATGACCGTCGACCTCGATCGGACCGCCCACGAGCACGCGGCCTGCCTCCGGGCGGGGGACTACACCTCCCGCGCCCTGACGGAGGCGACCCTCGCCCGCATTCATGCGCAGGACAGCGACCTGAACGCGTACATCACCTTCACCGACGAGCTCGCGCTCGCCGAGGCGGACGAGGCCGATGCGCGCCTCCGCTCCGGGGACCCCGGTCCGCTGGTCGGCGTCCCGGTGGCGGTGAAGGATCTGCTCTCCACCCAGGGCATCCAGACCACCGCCGCCTCGAAGATGCTCGAGGGATTCGTCCCGATCGTGGATTGCACGGTCGTGCGGCGGCTGAAGCAGGCGGGCGCCGTGATCGTCGGCAAGACGAACCTGGACGAGTTCGCCATGGGCTCCTCCACGGAGCACTCCGCGTTCGGTCCCACCCGCAACCCCTGGGCGCTGGACCGCGTGCCCGGCGGATCCTCGGGAGGCTCGGCCGCCACCGTGGCCTCGCGAGGGGTGCCGCTCTCGCTCGGCACGGACACCGGAGGCTCCATCCGCCAGCCCGCCGCACTGTGCGGGATCGTGGGGCTGAAGCCGACGTACGGGCGCGTCTCGCGCTTCGGGGTCGTCGCATTCGCCTCGTCGCTGGAGCAGGTGGGCCCCTTCGCGCGCGATGCCGAGGATGCCGCGAACCTCCTGGGCGCGATAGCCGGGCGCGACGACATGGACTCCACCACCGCGCCCGTGCCCGTGCCGGACTACACCGAGCGCTTCGCGCGCGGCTTGGAGGGGCTCCGCGTCGCCGTGCCGGAGGCCTTCTTCGGCGATGGCCTGGACGCCGGGGTGCGTGCCTGCATCGAGCAGGCGATCACCGACCTCGCCGCCCACGGCGCGATCATCGACCGGGACGTGGCGCTCCCGGCAGCCTCCGCGGCGCTCCCCGTCTACTACATCATCGCCCCCTCGGAGGCCTCCGCGAACCTCGCACGGTACGACGGCGTGAAGTACGGCTTCTCCGTGCGGGACGGGCGCAGCGTGGAAGACGAGATGGCCCAGACGCGCGGCCGGGGCTTCGGCGCCGAGGTCAAGCGCCGCATCATGCTCGGCACCTATGCCCTCTCCGCCGGCTACTACGACGCCTACTACCTGAAGGCCCAGAAGGTTCGCACGCTGATCAAGCGGGAGTTCGAGGCGGCGTTCGCCTCGCACGACGTCATCCTCACGCCCACCAGTCCCACGGTGGCGTTCCGCCTGGGCGAGAAGGTGGACGACCCCTATTCGATGTACCTGAACGACCTGTACACGATCCCGGTCAACATCGCCGGCAACCCGGCGATCAGCCTCCCGTGCGGCTTCGCGCAGGGCCTGCCCGTGGGCATGCAGCTCATCGGCCGCCCCTTCGAGGAGTCCACCCTGCTGGGCGCGACGCACGCCTACGGGGAGGTCACGGAATGGCACCGCCGGACGCCGCCCTCGCTGGCATAACACCTGTATATACGCGGCGCCGGGGAGCGTAACGGACCTCCGCGGGGTCGCTGTCCCTCGTGCAGGCGTTCCGGGGCCCTCCCGGCGGGGCTGGAATCGACAGTTACGGCTGTTCTAATCATCTGGGTAATGGAACTCATACCCGAAGTGATTCCGCCGGTGCTATGCTGCCGCCCCGGTGAGAGATTTACCGGCCCCCACGCGGATTCGCGCCGCCGGCAGTCCAACTCACAGTAATCAGGAACCCAGGGACCCCGCGGGGCGGCTGTGTCCGGATGCCGCGGGAAGCAAGTGGGGGTGACATGACGACGACACCAGCCTTCAGCCCGGGACTCGAAGGGGTCCCGATCGCGGAATCCGCGCTCTCGCTCGTGGAGGGCATGGCGGGGCGTCTCTCGTACCGTGGCTACTCCATCGAGGAGCTCACCTCGCCGGAGAACACGTTCGAGGAGATCGTCGCGCTGCTCTACGACGGCGAGCTCCCGAACGCCGCGCGCATCGCGGCGATTGCCGCGCAGATGGAAGCCGCCCGCGGCCTCACGCCGGAGCAGATCGACATCGCCCGCGCGGCAGCCAAGATCACGCACCCCATGTTCGCGCTGCAGTCCGCCTCCGCGACGCTGGGCCCGAAGGTGAATGACTTCGAGCCGAAGGTCGCCACGGTGCAGGAGCGCGGCATCGCTGCGCTGGCGAAGATGGGCCACCTGGTCGGCGTCATCGCCCAGGCGTACCAGGACCGCCCCTACGACGGCCCGAAGGCGGGCGAAAGCCACGCCGAGATGATGCTGCGCATGATCACCGGTGAGAAGCCGTCGAAGCTCCACCTGCGGGTCATGGACGCGCTGCTGATCATGATGGCGGACCACTCCGCCGGGAACGCCTCCACCTTCACCTCGCGCGTGGTCACCTCGACGAAGTCGGAGCCGGAGGCGGTGGTCTCCGCCTCGGTCGGCGCGCTGTCCGGCCCGGCCCACGGCGGCGCCAACGAGCAGTCGCTCCGGCTCTTCGAGAGCATGGGCGCGCCCGAGGGTGCGAAGCCGAAGATCGAGAAGATGCTCGAAGAGGGCTACAAGATCCCGGGCTTCGGTCACCGCGTGTACCACGTGAAGGACCCGCGCTCGAAGGTCATCCAGAAGCTCGCGGACGAGGTCATCGTCCCCGGCTCGCGCGTGGCGGACCTGTACTCGATCTCCCTGTCCGTTGAGGACGTGGCGACCGAGCGACTGGGCCACCGTGGCCTGTTCCCGAACGTGGACCTGTTCTCCGGCTGCGTGTTTGCCGCCATCGGCATCCCGACCGACCTGTTCACCCCCATTTTCGCCGCGTCCCGGACGCTGGGCTGGATGGCGAACATGAAGGAGCAGTGGGAGTCGGGCAACCGCATCTTCCGCCCGGCCCAGATCTACACCGGCCCCACGCCCCCGCGCGACTACATCCCGCGCTCCGTGCGCGGATAGCATCCCGGGGCCCCTCGAGCCCCGCGAGCGCAGATCGAACAGGCCGCCCGAGAGGGCGGCCTGTTTCGCGTCCCGGCACGTCGAGGGGTTGAGATGGATGGGGGCTCCGCCCCCATCCGGCGGGCCCCTGCGGGGCGGGGCGGACAGCGCGGACCCGTCGCGTCGCCGCGCGACCCTCCGGTTCACGGTGCGTCGCCGGACGGCAACCCCTACCCTCCCGACGCGGTTCGTGGCGACGCAAGACGCGGTTGCCCCAGAGGTCCCCTCGTTGCCCAGGAGTCGGTAGTATTTCGATGGTGGTCAGACCGCCCGGTAAGGGCCGGTGAGACTCGAGGGCGCTGGGCGCTCACCGGCTACCACCACCTTGGCGTCACGGAGGCATCACCGCCGCCCGTCGAGCGCACGCCCCGCCTCCCGCGCCGGGACGAGGGTAGGGAGATGGGCCACCCCGCTCGGATCTGGACGCGCCCTTGATCAGCCGCCTCTGGTTGGCGCGCTGCTCCGAGGCGCGCGACCAGATGAAGTCCGAGGGCGTCCCGCGCGTCGCCCCTCGCGGCCCGCAGGTCCGGTGCGGGCGGCGCGGGTATCCAGCGCGTCGAGCCCGCTAAGACAGGTAGTTCAGGCCCATCGCGTCGCGGACCTCGCGGATTGTCTCGGCGGCGACGGTGCGGGTGAACTCCGTGCCGGCGGCGAGGGCGTCACGGACCTCCGAGGGGTGCGCGTCGTAGTAGGCGCGGCGGTCGCGGATGGGGTCGAGGAACGCGTTGAGTGCGATGGTGAGCTTCTGCTTTACCTCCACGTCGCCCACCGCGCCCCGGACGTAGCGCTCCTTCAGGTCGTTCACCTCGTCGAGGTTCGGGTTGAAGGCGTCGTGGTACATGAAGACCGGGTTGCCCTCGACATGCCCGGGGTCGGTGGCGCGCAGGCGCGTGGGGTCGGTGAACATGCTGCGCACCTTCTTCGCGACGGTATCCGCGTCGTCCTTCAGGTAGATCGCGTTGTTCAGCGACTTCGACATCTTCGCGTTGCCATCGACCCCGACGAGGCGCGGGACGCGACCGACCAGCGGCTCCGGCTCCGGGAACAGGTCGACGTTGAAGATGCGGTTGAAGCGCCGCGCGATCTCCCTCGTCAGCTCGATGTGCGGCAGCTGGTCTTCGCCGACCGGGACGAGGTGCGCCTTCGGCATCAGGATGTTGGACGCCTGCATCATCGGGTAATTGAAGAAGGCCACGGGCACCGAGTCGCCCTCGAGGTTCGCCATCTCTGCCTTCAGCGTCGGGTTGCGCTGGAGCATGCCCAGCGGCACCCACCACGAGAGCCACGTGGTCAGCTCCGCGTGCTCCGTGACGAGGCTCTCGATCTCGAAGTGGCTGCCCTGCGGGTCCAGGCCCACGGCCAGCCAGTCCTTTGCCACCTCGAACACATTGCCGTGCACGGCGGAGATGTCGTCCGCGTGGTCGGAGACCTGGAAGTCGGCGATCAGGAAGAAGCACTCGTACTCGCGTTGGAGGCGGATCCAGTTCTCCAGCGCCCCCACGTAGTGGCCGAGGTGCAGCGCGCCCGTGGGCCGCACGCCGGTCAGGATGCGCTTGCGCGGTTCCGTGGTCATCGTGCAGTCCCTCTGGTCGCGGCCTCCCCGTTGGGGCCCGCAGGTCCGGATCGGGCGGCGCGGGTATCCCGCGCTTCGCCCGATACTACATAGAGTCCGGCGCCGAGATGCCCATGAGGCCCAGCGTCCGCGCGAGGACCACGCGGGTCGCCTCCAGCAGGCGGAGGCGCGCCTTCGTCAGCGCGGGCTCATCCGCCTGGATCACGCGGCATTGCGTGTAGAACACGTGGAACGCGCCCGCGAGCTCCTGCGCGTAGTGCGTCAGGTGGTGCGGCGCGAGCTCGATGACCACCTTCTCGACGACCTCGGGCAGCAGCAGCAGCTTGCGCAGGAGCGTCTGCTCCGCCTCGTGCGTGAGCAGCGAGACGTCCGCGCCGTCCGCCGCGTGCCCGTCCTCGACGGCGCGCTTCAGCACCCCTGCGATGCGTGCGTGCGCGTACTGCACGTAGTACACCGGGTTCTCGTCCGACTGCTTCTTCGCCAGCTCCAGGTCGAAGTCCATCGTCTGGTTGGCGCCGGTCAGCAGGAAGAAGAAGCGCGTGGCGTCGCGCCCCACCTCATCCACCACGTCGCGCAGCGTGACGATCTCGCCGGCGCGCTTCGACAGCGGCACGACCACGTCGCCTCGGCGGAGCGTCACCAGCTGGTACAGCAGCACGTCGAGGGCGCTCGCGTCGCCGCCGACGGCGGTCACCGCCGCCTTCACGCGCGAGACGTGGCCCTGGTGGTCGGCGCCCCAGATGTCGATCACTCGGTCGAAGCCGCGCTTGATGAACTTGTCGTAGTGGTACGCGATGTCCGTCGCGTAGTACGTCGGCTGCCCGTCGGTGCGGATCAGGACGTTGTCCTTCGACTCGCCGAGGTCCGTGGAGGTGAACCACACCGCGCCGTCGCGGCGCACGACCTGGTGCTGCGACTCCAGCAGCGCCATCACCTCGGCGTACGGGCCACCCGGCTCCATCAGCGAGCGCTCCGAGTACCAGCGGTCGTAGCGCACGCCCATGTGCTCCAGGTCCGCCCGGATGCCCTCCACCATCAGGTCCAGGCCGAGGCGGCCCAGGCCGGGGTCCGGTTCCTCGCCGGGCGGGCGGAGGTAGCGGTCGCCGTCGCGGTCCTTCACCAGGCGGGCGACGTCGATCATGTACTCGCCGGGGTAGCCGTTCTCCGGGATCTGCACCTCGCGGCCGAAGAGCTGCTCGTACCGCGCGTAGAGGGTGCGCCCGAAGATGGCGACCTGCGTCCCGGCGTCGTTGACGTAGTACTCCTGCTCCACCTCGTAGCCCGCGGTGCGCATCACGTTCGCCAGCGTCGAGCCGATCGCCGCGCCGCGCCCGTTGCCGACGTGGATCGGCCCCGTGGGGTTCGCGCTGACGTACTCGATCTGCGCGCGCTTGCCCGTGCCGACGTCGAGCGCGGCGTAGCCGTCGCCCTGCGCGACGATGGCGTCCGTCTGCGCGGCCGCCCACGCCGGCGCGAGGTAGAAGTTGAGGAAGCCCGGCGGCGCCACGACCACCCGGTCCACGGCGGGGTGCGCGGGGACGTGCCTGTGGAGCGCCTCGGCGACGGCGATCGCCTTCATGCGCGCCAGGCCCTGGATGCGCAGCGGCAGGTTCGCCGAGAAGTCGCCGTGCTCGGGGCGGGCGGGGTGCTCCGTGGTGATCCCGGGCGTGGCGAACTGCGGCAGGTCGCCCGCGGCCTGCGCCGCCGCGAGCGCCTGCGCCGTGAGCGCGATGATCTCGTCTCGAATCACGCCGAGGTGGCCTCTCCCCGCCTCGCGCGGACCGGCGCGGGCGAGTGGTCAGTGTAACGCGCCGCCCGGCTTCGGGCAGCGGCGGCGCGCCCGGCCGCGTGCCCGGCCGGGTGCCCGCGGGCGCACCGCCCGGTGCGGGCGCTAGCCCGATCGCGCGCGCGCCCGGCGCGCCGCTCGACGGAACTGGTACGCCAGCTCCGCCCCGGAGGCGACGGCGATCACCAGCGCCAGCAGCAGCCAGCCGATGCTCCCCAGCAGGTCGGAGAGGTCCTGCACGCGGTCGGCGAAGATCCGGCCGAGGGTCACGTACGCCGCGACCCACACCGCCTCGCCCACCAGGTCCCAGAACAGGAACTTCAGCCACGGGTACCCGGACAGGCCGCTGGTCAGGTTGACCCACGGACCCAGCGCCGTGATCAGCCAGCGGCTGAAGAAGATGCCCGGCGCACCCCACCGGGCGCTGAACGCCTCGGCGCGCCGCATCGCGGTCGCTCGCCCGGTGCGCCGCACGAGGGCGTCCACGGCCCGCCGCCCGCCCCAGCGCCCGATCGCGTAGCCGATCTGGTCGCCGATGATCGCCGCCCCGCTGGCCAGCAGCAGCACCCGCCACAGCTCCATCTCCCCCTGCGCCACGAAGGAGCCCAGCGCGAGCAGGAAGAGCGATCCGGGGAGCGGCACGCCCAGCGCGGCAAAGAGCAGGATGGCGAACGCCGCCGCCAGCCCGTACGCCGCGAACCACGCAAACGCCAGCTCGCTCAGGGCCCGCCTCGATCGCTCCCCGGGGGCCGGGGTGCTGGCGGGCGGAGCGGCGCGGTCTGCGGCGGGCGCGCCTCGTCGATGGCCGCGCGCAGCGTGGCGCTGATCTCCTCGAATGTCTTGCCCTGCGCCGCGGCGATCTCGCCCAGCGGGCGCCGATCGGGGCGCGCGGGCGGTCGAGGCTCCGGCACTCCGAGCGCGCGCAGGAGCACCTCGGGCGGCACGTCGTAGGAGTGCGCGACGTAGCCCACGGTCATCCAGCGCGCGATCGGCTCGTCCTGGTGCTGCCGCCAGTAGATCGCGTGCCGCACGGTGCGCACGGCGAAGAGCCCGGCGGCGATCAGCGCGAGAAGGAAGACGCCGGCGACCAGCCACTGCCACCATCCGAAGGCGGCGAGGACGTGCCGGATGCGTACGCTCATGCCTCCACTATCGCGCGTCCTGCCGCGCGCTGCACATCCGCGCGGAACGGTGCTAGCCTCGGCTCGACCCGCCGCCCGCCCGAGGAGTGACGATGCCCGCGAATCAGCCGTCGAGCAGCCCGCCCGGCCCGCTGCGAAGCCCCGCCCCGAAGCCAGCCGCGAAGCGCCCCGCGATGAAGGTGCAGATGCAGAAGCCCGACGCCGAGGTGGCCGCGCGCGTGGGGAAGGTGATGGCGGACCTGCCGGTCTACCCCCGCCCGATGTTCGGGTGCCCGGCGTGGTTCGTGGAGGCGAACGCGCAGCTCCTCGGCTGCGTCTGGGGCGACGCCCTGTGCATCCGCGTGGGCGCCGAGGAGACCGCGCGCCTCGTCGCCTCCGGCAAGGCCACCCCCTTCGATCCCATGGGCGGCCGCCCGATGCGCGAGTACGTCCTCGTCCCCGCCGCCTCGATGCGCCCCGCGCAACTGCGGAAGTGGGTGGAGCGCGGACTGGCGTTCACGGAGACGGTGGCGGCGAAGAAGGGGAAGTAGGGAGTTAGTGGATTCCGGCGGGATCGGTCTGGCCTGCGAACTGACTCGATCCTCCAGCCGGCGTTCCATTCACCTCTTCGATGACTAGTTGGCAGATTGGCATGCCGCGTGTGAGGAGAATTCGCGTCTTCCCGAGATTCCGAATCTCAAGGGTGATCTGTCCGACATATCCCGCCTGAATCGTCGGTGCCGTGAGGTGGACGATCAGGCCAAAGCGAGCGAGAGTGCTCTTCCCTTCGACCCGGGCTGCGAGGCAGGGCCGTCCTTGGGCCTTGTTCTCGAACTCGGCGGGTAAAGCGAAGGCTACCTCTTCTTCTGTAATCCCGAGCACGAGATGCTCGGGATCGAGTATGTAGCCTTGTGCAGGGATCTCTTCTCGTTTGTACAGAGTCCGGAGTTTCTCTGCGGTACTTCCGAGACGCGGGTCAATGATGACCCCTTCATCGATCTGGGGTATCCGTAACACCGAGCCGAGTCGGAGATCGACGGAGGAACGGCTGTATGGACGATCAGGCTTTTCGATCGTTGCAGTGCGCGGAGCCGGTTCAGGGCTGATCCGAAGCCGACCATCATCCAACGCTTCATGGATCTGAACGTCGCTGAGGATCAAGCGTCCACCTCACACTGCCTCGAGGATCTCCTCGCGAACGGTCACCTCTTGGCCGGCTCCGAAAACATCCCCCGGCAGTTCAACAAGTGAGCGTCCCGCGGCGGTGGCGAGAATACGGACACGGATCGCCTGCCCACCGACCAGTGAGCGAGGAGCGATCACTGAGACTTCTCGCCCCTTTTCATCTTTGAACGTGAGGATTACTTCCGATTCGAACGGTCCATCCTGGATATGGCCTTTCAACATTCCGGTGCCCATGGGTGACCCTCCCTGCTCCGACAGGAATGTAACACAATGTGACGCAAATGATAAATAGATAATACGCATAGATAGTAGAACAGATGTTCCTAGTGCATCTCCGCCACCACGCTCGCCGTTCTGCTGGCGATCGCTGCCTTCAGGGCCTGGTGGTCGAGGCGCTTGAGGTCGGGGTCTTCGTCGAGGAGCGTCTCGGCCTCGCGGCGGGCGGCGTCGATCAGCGGGGCGTCGAGGAGGCTGGCGACGCGCAGGGACGGGATGCCGGACTGCGCCGTGCCGAAGAGGTCGCCGGGGCCGCGCAGCTGCAGGTCCGCCTCGGCCAGCGCGAAGCCGTCCGTGGTGCGCTCCATCACCGATAGTCGTTCTTCGGCCTCGGGCGTGGGGTCGTCGGCCAGCAGGAAGCACGTGCTCGCATGATCGCCGCGGCCCACGCGTCCGCGAAACTGGTGCAGCTGCGCGAGGCCAAAGCGATCCGCGCCCTCGATCGCCATCACCGTCGCGTTCGGCACGTCGATTCCTACCTCGACGACGGCCGTGGACACGAGAATATCCGCCTCGCCGTTCGCGAACGCGCGCATCACGCCGTCCTTCTGCTTCGCGCCCATGCGACCGTGCAGCAGCAGGATGCGCCCGCGCTCGCCTAGGTCGGGGAACTCCTCCGTGCGCAGGCGCTCGAACTCCTCCGTCGCCGCGCGGGACTCCACCGTCTCCGAGCCCTCGACGAGCGGGCAGATCACGAACGCCTGCCGCCCCGCCTCGATCTCCGCGCGCATCGTCGCGAACGCCTCGCGACGCTGGATCGGCGACAGCCACTTCGTCACGATCGGCGTCCGCCCCGGCGGCAGCTCGTCGATGATCGTCAGGTCCAGGTCGCCGTACGCCGTCAGCGCCAGCGATCGCGGGATCGGCGTGGCGCTCATCACCAGCAGGTGGGGCGAGATCGCGTGTTCCTCGCGCGAAGGCGAGGATGCCTCGCCCGCGCGATCCCGATCTTCGCGCAGCGCAGCACCACCGCCCTCAATCCCCTTGCGACGGAGCGCGCCGCGCTGCATCACGCCGAAGCGGTGCTGCTCGTCCACCACCGCGAGGCCGAGGCGCGCGTACTCGACGTTCTCCTGGATCAGCGCGTGCGTCCCCACCGCCAGCTGCGCGCCGCCGAACTTCAGCGCCTCCATCGCCGCGCGCCGCTCGGCGGCCCTCGTGGAGCCGGTGAGCAGCACGATGCGCACCGGGAGGGGCAGGCCGGGGACGTTCACCACGCCGTGCAGCGGCGGCTCGGACGCGCCGTCATCGAGGCCCGAGAGCATCCGGCACAGCGTGCGGTAATGCTGCTCCGCCAGCACCTCGGTGGGCGCCATCATCACCGCCTGGTAGCCCGCCGAGATCATCGACAGCATGGCCGCCAGCGCGACGACCGTCTTGCCGGAGCCCACGTCGCCCTCCAGCAGCCGCGACATCGGCACGTTGCGCGCGATGTCCGCGCGGATGGCGGCGAGCGCCTCGCGCTGCGAGCGGGTCAGCGCGAACGGGAGCGTCGCGAGGAACGCCTCGGCCGCGGCGTGATCCGTGATCACCGGGGCGTTGCCCTGCGCCTGCCACTCGCGCTTCCGCGACACCACGCCCAGCTGGATCGCCAGCAGCTCGTCGAACGCGAGGCGGCGGCGCGCCTCGCGCAGCGCGTCCTCCGAGTCCGGGTAGTGGATCTGCCGTGTCGCCTCGGCGAGCCCGACCAGCCCGTGGCGCCGCCGGATCGCCTCCGGCACGGGGTCCTCGATGCGGTCGCCGAACGCCTCCAGCAGGCTCGCGATCATCGTGCGCAGCGTGCGTTGCGGCAGCCCCTGCGTCAGCGAGTACACCGGGACGAAGCGCCCGGTGTGCGCCCCCGCGTGCGGCCCGTCGAGGCGCTCGTACTCCGGGTTCTGGAAGACGGGCCGCCCGCGATAGATCGTGACCTTGCCGGCGAGGGCGACGTGCGATCCCGCGGGGAGCGAGCGCGCGATGTACGGCTGGTTGAACCACGTCGCCGTGATCCGCGCGCCGAGGTCGTCCGTCAGCACCGCCTCCGTCGCGCGCATCTTGCCGCCGCGACCCATGCGCACCTCGCGCGCGCGGTCGATGGTGCCACGCACGGTCTGCTCCACGCCCACCTTCAGCGCGCTGATCGGCACCGTGCGCGAGAAGTCGTGGTGCCGGTACGGGTACGCCCGCAGCGCATCGCCGACGGTGCGGATGCCGAGGTGCTCGAGCCGCGCGAACGTCGGCGCGCGCAGCCCCGTCCCCGCGTCCTCGATCGGCAGGTCGAGCGCCGCCGCGCCGGGGGCCGCCCGCCGCGCCGCGCGTTGCGGACCGGTCAGCCCGGGCGTCGCCGCCCCGCCTCGCTCCTCGCCGCCGCTGGCGCTGCCGGGCGCCGCGCGGGGCCGCGAGGCGCGTGCGGGCTTCGCGGCGGCTCTCGATGCGCGGGCGGGGCGCTCGGGGACCGGGGCGATCGGCGGCGGCGCCAGCTCGTCGGCGAGCGCGGTCTCGCGGCGGATCGTGGCCAGCGCACGCCGCAGCCAGGTCACGCGCTCCTCGGTGTCCATGGCGGCGTACCCGGCGATCGGGAGCGCCGCGCGCATGCGACGCACCGGCGAGCCCTCGCGCTCCCCCTCGGCCTCGCGCGCAAGCATGGCGTCCAGGCCGCCCTGCACGAGGGTGTCCGCGGCCCCGCTCTCGAGTTCACGTTCGAGCACCGCGCGCAGCCGCCAGAGGTCCGCGCTCATCGCCCGGGGGTCACTTCGCAGCGATCATCCGCGACTGCTCGTCGGGAGCGGTGACCACGCCGGCGCCCAGGACCCCCGGCCCGCCGTGCACGCCGACCACCGGCGTGATGCGGCCCACCGTGATCGGGGCGTCCGCGTCCAGCCCGGCGATCCGGTCGCGCAGGTAGTTCGCCTCTTCGGGTGTCGTGGAGTGGACCACGAAGAGGTGCGCCACCGGGCGCAGGTCCGAGCAGCGGCCGATGATGTCCTCGATGGCGCGGCGCCGCGTGCGCACGCGGCCCACCGGGACCACCTCGCCCTCCCGGATCGCGAGGATGGGCTTCACCTTCAGCAGCGTGCCCAGCAGTTCCTGTCCACGCGACATGCGTCCGCCGCGGCGCAGGTACTCCAGCGTGTCGACCGTGAAGAAGATGTGCGTGCGGCGGAACATGTCCTCCGCCTGCGCCCGCACAGCATCGATGTCCACCCCGGCGCGCGCGGCCTTCGCTGCCTCCATCACGCCGGTGCCGAGGCCCAGCGAGACCGTGCCCGAGTCCACGAACTCGATGCGCGCGCCCTCCACTCCCTGTGCGCCCTGCCGCGCCGACTCCAGCGTGCCGCTCAGCCGAGCAGAGATGTGGATCGAGAGGATCTCGGTGGCGCCCTCGTCGATCAGCCGCTGGTAGGCGTGCGTGAAGAGGGCGGGAGTGGGCTGCGCCGTGGTCGGCATGTTCGGGTCGCGCTCCAGGCGGCGAAAGAACTGCTCGGCCTGGATGTCGACCCCGTCCAGAAGCTCCTCGTCCCCGAACAGGATCGAAAGCGGCACCACCGTGATCCCCAGCGCCTGGATGGCCTCAAGGGGCAGGTCGCACGTCGAATCCGTGACGATGCGGAGGGTCATGGCGGGATGATAGCCGAGCGACCCCTTCCGTGCTCGGCGGCGGCTACTCCACGCCCGCCAGGTACGGATAGTGCGGCTGTCCGCCGGGGATCACCTCGACCTCGACGCCGGGGAAGCGGGCCTCGATCAGCGCGCGGGCTGACGCACCGGCGCCCGGCGCGGCCCCCACGCCGATGTACAGCGTCACCAGCTCCGCCTCCGCGGCCCCGGCGCGGTCGAGGCCCGCGAGCAGCGCCTCCTCCAGCGTGGCGCAGGCGGCCACCAGCGTGCCGTCCACCAGCGCGATGGCGTCGTGCTCGTGGACGCTCACGTCATCCACCGTGACGGCGCGCACGGCGCGCGACACCTCCACGCTGCGCACCGCCTCCATCGCCGCGAGCATGGCGTTCGCGATCGCGGCGGGGTCGCCTTCGCAGCGGTAGGCGATCGCCGCGCCCAGCCCCGCGGCGATCGAGCGCGCCGGGATCAGGGTGATGAACCCGGGCTCTTGCGCCGCGGCGCGCTCGGCGGCCATCAGCACGTCCCGGTCGTTGGGCAGCAGGAACACGTGGTCGCGGCCCGCGGCGTGGGCGGCCTCCACCAGCTCGCCTGTGCTCGCCTTGCCCGTCTCACCGCCCGAGATCACCTGCGTCGCGCCCAGATCGCGGAACGCCGCCGCGAGCCCCGCGCCGCGCGCCACCGCGACCAGGCCGATCGCCGGGACGTCCGCCTCGGTCGCGGAGAGCCCCGCCTCCCACCGATCGTGCTGCGCCTGCATGTTCTCGACCTTGACGGCGGCCAGCGCCCCGCGCGCCGCACCGATCGACATCGCCGGTCCCGGGTCCGGCAGGTGGACGTGGACGTGCACCGTCTCGGCGTCGCCCACCACGAGGATCGAGTCGCCCCCCGCCGCGCCGAGCGCCTCCTCGATCTCCGCGCGGTCGATGCCGCGCCCACTGAGCACGAACTCCGTGCAGTACCCGTAGCCCTCGTGCGCGATGGCGCCGAGATCGACCGGGGCCGCATGCTCCGCCACGGCCGGCAGCGGCTCCCCGGTCAGGCCGTGCAGCACACCCTCGAGGATCACCGCGATCCCCTGGCCGCCCGCGTCGACGACCCCGGCGTCCCGCAGCCGCGGGAGCAGATCGGGCGTCCGCGCGACGCTGGCGTGGGCCTCGATCACCGCCGCGCGGAGGACGTCCGCTGGTCCGGCGCCGGCGGCCTGCTGGCCCGCGCGGGCGGCATCGCGCATCACGGTCAGCATCGTCCCTTCCACGGGGTGGGAGAGCGCGGCGTACGCGCAGTCGGCGGCGGCGACCAGCGCGCGCGCGAAGTGCGCGCCGTCCAGCGTCCCCGCCCCCTGGCACGCCTGCGCGATCCCCGCGAGCATCTGCGAGAGGATGACGCCGCTGTTGCCGCGCGCGCCCAGCAGCGCGCCGTGCGCCAGCGCGCCCAGGTACGATCCCGCCGCGTGGTCGGGGACACCCTCGCCGGCGTGCAGCGCGGCGCGCCAGGTCAGCAGCAGGTTCGCGCCGGTGTCTCCATCCGGGACGGGGTAGACGTTGATCGCGTTCACCGCCTCGCGGTTCGCGGCGAGCCAGCGCTCCGCCACCTCGAAGGCGGCGCGCAGGGTGACGGCGGCAACGACGGGCGGGGCGGTCATGCGGGGCGCTCCGGGGAGCGCGAGGTGCACACGTTGCACACGTCGCACGGATGGCACGCGGTGTACGCAGCTGACGACGGGTGGGAATTGCTCATCTCTATGAGTCGTATCGCCGGCACACGGCCTCGTCGCGAGCGCCTTTCATAGACGCTACCCCGGAGGCCCTGCTAGTCTATCCGGACGCGCCCCTTGGGGGCGAACCCCTCTCCAGCACAGTTGGGAACCGCGATGGCCTCAGGCAAGTGTGATATCTGCGACAAGCGAACCGTCTTCGGCCGGAGCATCCAGTTCCAGCACGGTGGTCAGTGGGAGCGCCGCGCACCCAAGACGAACCGCCCGTTCAGCCCGAACGTGCAATCGAAGCGCATGTTCCTGGACGGCAAGTGGCAGCGCGTGAACGTCTGCACCCGCTGCCTGCGCACGGAGGCCAAGCACACCCAGGTCTCCGGCAGCCCGTACCCGAAGGTCGCCGCGAAGGCGTAACGCCTCGCGCTTCCCGGTGGCTCCGAGCACCGAACGCCCCGCCGATGCGGGGCGTTTCCGTGTCCCCGCACCCGACGGCTGCATTCCCGGGCTTCCGGTTGGCGCGAGCGGGCGAGGCGACTACCGCGCGATCGCGGCGTGGAGCGCGGCCAGGGCCTGCTGCGGGGTGTGCTCCGGCGTGAAGACCGTCGATCCCGCCACCAGGATGGTCGCGCCGGCCTCCGCGCAGGTGCGGGCGTTGTGCGACTTCACCCCGCCGTCGACCTCGATCGGGATGGCGATGCCCGCGGCCTCCAGGCGTGCGTGCAGCGCCCGCACCTTGTCCAGCAGCTCGAGGTTGGCCTGCTGGCCACCCCAGCCGGGGCGGATCAGCATCACCACGACCTCGTCGAGCGTGTCGAGCAGGGGGTACAGCGCGTCGATCGGCGTCTCCGGGCTGATTGCCACGCCCGCCTCGCAGCCCAGGTCGCGGGCCTGCCGCGCCAGCTCGCGTGCGGCCTGCGGGCTGCCCGCCGCCTCGTAGTGGAACACGAGGCGCTGCGCACCGGCGCGCGCCATGTCCGCGAACTGCTCGCCCGGCCGCGCCACCATCAGATGGGTCTCGATGAACCGCGGGCTGGCGGTACGCACGGCGGCGACGACCTCCTTGCCGAAGGAGAGCGGCGGCACGAAGTGCCCGTCCATCACGTCCAGGTGCCAGAGATCCGCGCCGCCGCTGTCCGCGTCCCGCACCTGCTGCGCGAGGTGCCCGAAGTCCGCGGTGAGGATCGACGGCGCGATCTGCGCGAGCCGCGCCGAGGTGCCGGTCACGAGCCTCGCTCCGCCTCGAGCCGCGCGAGCGCGGCGATGCGCGCGTGCGCTACGGCGCTCGGCGCGGTGCCGCCGGGCACATCCCGCGCCGCGAGCGACGCCTCCAGGTCGATGTGCAACACGTCCTCGTCGAACGCGGGGTGCGCGGCGCGGTACTCGTCCAGCGTCAGCTCCGCGAAGGTGCGTCCCTCGCGCTCGCATCGCGCGACCAGCGCGCCGACGGCCTCGTGCGCGTCGCGGAAGGGCACCCCCTTCTTCGCGAGGTAGTCCGCGAGGTCCGTGGCGAGCGCGAAGTTCGCGATCGCGGCCTCGGCCCCGCGCGCGCCGTGGAAGACGATGGTCGGCAGCATCGCGGTGGTGATGCGCAGGCAGGCGAGGAGGGTGTCCACGCTGTCGAACAGCGACTCCTTGTCCTCCTGGTTGTCCTTGTTGTAGGCGAGCGGCTGGCTCTTCAGCAGCGTCAGCGCCTGCACCAGGTTGCCGATCACGCGCGCGCTCTTGCCTCGCGTGAGCTCGGGGACGTCCGGGTTCTTCTTCTGCGGCATGATGCTCGACCCGGTGGCGAAGGCATCATCCAGCCGGGCCAGGCCGAACTCGGCCGACGACCAGAGGATGATTTCCTCGGACAGCCGCGACAGGTGCACCATGGCCAGCGCCGCGGCGGCGTGGAAGTCGACGACGAAGTCGCGGTCGGACACCGCGTCCAGCGAGTTCTCGCTGATCGCCTCGAACCCCAGCTCCCGCGCCACGGCGTGGCGATCGATGGGGTACGTCACCCCGGCGAGCGCGCCCGAGCCCAGCGGGAGGACGTTGGCGCGCGCGCGCGCCTGCTGGAAGCGCTGGGTGTCGCGCGTGAACATCGCCTCGTACGCCAGCAGGTGGTGGGCGAGCAGGACCGGCTGCGCGCGCTGGAGGTGCGTGTATCCCGGGATGACCGTCGCGGCGTGCGCATCCGCGGCGTCGATGAGCGTCTCCCGCAGGTCGTGCAGCGCCGCGATCGTCTCATCGCACGCGGCGCGCGTGAACAGCCGCGTGTCCGTGGCCACCTGGTCGTTGCGCGACCGCGCCGTGTGCAGCCGCCGCCCGGCGTCGCCGATGCGCTCCGTCAGCGCCGCCTCGATGTTGAGGTGGATGTCCTCGCGGTCGAGGCGGAACGCGAAGGTCCCGGCGTCGATCTCCGCGCGGATCTCCGTGAGCCCGCGCTCGATCGCCGCACCGTCCTCGGCGGAGACGATGCCCTGCGCCGCAAGCATGTGCGCGTGCGCGATCGACCCCGCGATGTCCTCGCGGTAGAGACGGCGGTCGAAGTCGATCGATGCGTTGAAGCGCTCGACGAGCTCGTTCAGCTCGCCGCTGAAGCGCCCGCCCCACAGCTTCGAAGAGCCGCCGTCGTTCGTCACGCCACGCTCCTTCGCGCACCCCGGCCGGGGGGGCGGGTACGTGCTACTCCTGGGGTGCGGCGAGGCGGAGCAGGTCGCCCGACTCGGTCAGCATCTGGCGCTGTGCCTGGACCTGCGCCTGGAGGCCGTGCAGCTTGATGAAGCCCTGCGCGTGCGACTGGTCGAACAGGTCGCCCGCCTTGTTGTACGTGGCCAGCGCCTCGCTGTAGAGGCTGCGGTCCGCACGCCGCCCGACCGTCATCACCGTGCCGTGCCACAGCCGCATCTTCACGTCCCCCGTGACGTGACGCTGCGTGGAGGCCACATACTGCGACAGGTCGCGGTGGTGCGCCGTGAACCACTGGCCGTTGTAGATCAGGTCCGCGTACTCCTGGGCCACGGTGTTCTTGAAGCGCACCTGCTGCTTCGAGAGCGTCAGCTCCTCCAGCACCCGGTGCGCCTCCAGCAGGATCACCGCGGCGGGCGACTCGTAGATCTCGCGCGACTTGATGCCGACCAGGCGGTTCTCCACCATGTCGATGCGGCCGATGCCGTGCTCGCCCCCGAGGTTCGAGAGGCGCGTCACGAGCTCCACCGGGCTCATCTCCACGCCGTCCAGCGCGACCGGGTAGCCCTTCTCGAAGCGGATCTCCACCACCGCCGGCTGGGCGGGGGTCTGGTCCAGGGGCTTCGTCCACTCGTACACGTCTTCGGGCGGCTGGTGCCACGGGTCTTCCAGGATGCCCGCCTCCACGGAGCGGCCCCAGAGGTTCTCGTCCGTGGAGTACGGCGAGGCCAGCGTCTGGCGCACGGAGATGTGGTGCTTCGCCGCGTACGCCAGCGCCTCGTCGCGCGAGATGGAGTGCTCGCGCGTGGTGCCGACGATCTTCAGATCGGGCGCCAGCGTCTGCACGCCCACGTCCAGACGCACCTGGTCGTTGCCCTTCCCGGTGCAGCCGTGCGCCACGGCCGTCGCGCCCACGGCGCGGGCCTTGTCCACCAGCAGCTTGGCGATCAGCGGGCGCCCCAGCGCCGTGGCCAGCGGGTAGCGGCCCTCGTAGACCACGTTCGCGCCCAGCGCGGGGAAGACGAAGTAGCGGAGGAAGTCGTTCTTCGCATCGACCACGTCCACTTCCACGGCCCCGGCCTCCTCGCCGCGCCGCCGCGCGCCCTCGACGTCGCCGAGGTTGCCCAGGTCCACGGTCAGGCAGTGCACCTCGTACCCGCGCTCCACGCGGAGCCAGTGCGCGGCGACGGAGGTGTCCAGGCCCCCGGAGTAGGCAAGCACGATCTTTTCGGCCATGGGGCGCTCCGAGGCTGGTCGAGGGTGTGGCCGGTCATCCGGCCCACGGATCATAGCGGGCGGCGCGGTAGGGTGAAGGTGAACGTGGTCCCGTGCCGCCCGTCCGAGTCACAGCGAATCGTCCCGCCGTGCCGCTCCACGATCGAGCGCGCGATGGCGAGGCCCAGGCCGGTGCCGCCCGTGGTCCTCCGCCCCGAGCTGGTGCGGTAGAACTTCTCGAAGAGCCCCGCCTGCTCCTCCGGCGGGATCCCGATCCCGCTGTCCGATACGGAGACGGTGGCGAAGGGCATGGTGTCCGAGACGCGCACCTCGATGTCGCCGCCGGGGGGCGTGTACTTGATCGCGTTGGACAGCAGGTTGGACACCACCTGCTCCACGCGGGTCGGATCGGCCCAGACCATCGCCACCGGGGGCGCCGTGATGTGCAGCCGGTGGCGGTGATCCTCGACCGCCGCGTGGGCGCCGCGCGCAGCGATCTCCACGATCTCCACCAGGTCGGTGGAGGAGGGGGACATCTGCATGCGCCCGGAGTCCAGCGCGGACATGTCCAGCAGGTCGCTGATCAGCGACATCAGGCGGTCGGAGTTCTGCAGGAGCACCTCCACGATGCGCTCCTGGGTCGCGTTCAGCTCGCCGGCGTCGCGACTGTGCAGGAGGTCGATGGTGGTGCGGATCAGCGTGAGCGGGGTGCGCAGCTCGTGCCCGATCATGGAGACGAAGTCGCGCTTCACGCGCTCCGCCTCGGCCTCCGCGGAGAGGTCACGGATGAGCAGGATGACGCCGGCACGCGCCGGGTCCGGATCCGGGAACGGACCCGCGGTGATCGCCAGCTGGAGGCCGCCCGTCTCCACGAGGATCGGCGCGCTGCCGCCCCGCGACCGCTCCAGCGCGCGCCCGCGCAGCCCCTCGAGCGTGGAGCCGGTCACCGGCATCCAGTCCTGCGCGGGATGGCCCATGATCTGCGATCGCGGGAGTCCCAGCAGGCGCGCGGCGGCCGGGTTGCAGATCTGGCAGACGTTCTGGTAGTCGACCACGATCACGCCGTCCGCCATCTCGCGCAGCACCGCCTCCGCCACCCGGCGGTTCTCCTCCACCTCGTCGGCCAGCTCGGACCGCTCAAGGGTGGCCGTCACCTCGTGGGCGATCGAGCGCAGGAGCTCGGCGCGCTGTGCCGAGAGCGTCATCGGGCCGACCGAGGTCGCGCAGATCACCCCGGCGATCCCGTCCGGCGTCACCATCGGCGCGACCGCGAGGCCCCCGATCAGCCACGCCGGAAGCCGCCCCGCCTCCGGCCGCGTGACGGTCTCCTCGATCACCAGCTCGGTTTCGGGTGATTGGAGCAGCAGGGGCTCGATGGCCTCGAGGACCGCGGAGGCCGCACCCGGCGGAAGGCCCGCCACCGCGGCCGTGGAGAGCGCGCCGGACTCCGTGGCCAGCGCCACGAACGCACCGTCCACCCAGTCCAGCCGCAGCAACTCGTCGGCGACCCCGGGGAGCCCGCCCGCCGACTTCCCCGCGAGCTGCGAGACGACCGCCTGCATCACGTCCAGGTCCTGCGTCACCTCGGAGAGGCTGGCATCGGAGTGCGACACGCGCATCGCCAGGTCGCGGTTCGCGCTCTGCAGGACGTCGCGGCTCTGCCGGATGGCCAGGCGCATGTCCTCCATCGCCTCGCCGAGCTGGCGCAGCTCCGCCGGGCCCGTTGCCGGCACCGGGCTCTCCAGGTCGTTCTGCTGCAGGCGGACGGCGGCATCGAGCAGTGGCTGCATCGGGCGCACGGCGAACCATCCGAAGATCCACGCCACCCCGGTGGCGAGCAGCGTGGCGACGACGATCGTGCGCAGGATCGACCCGCGCGTCGCGGCGATGGTCGCATCGATCGTCCCGCGGTCGATGCCCACGTAGACATCGCCCACCACGCCGCCGTTGCGGTCCCGGTACGTGACGACGTCCGACAGGTAGCTCTCGGCCCCGACGCCGAGGTACAGCGGGGCGTCCTTCGCGCGCGCGCGCACCTCGTCCGTCACGGAGGCCGGATCGAATTCCAGCTGGTCGTTCGATGTCGCCACCACGCGCCCGCCGCTGATCACCGCGACGTCCGTGTTCACCAGGCCCGCCGCGCTCTGGGTGAACGTGCGGTCGAGGGCGGAGATCGCCTCCACCGCCGCCAGGATGCGGCCGTCCGGGGTCTGCACGGGGGCGATCCCGGACACGGACAGCCCGAGCGTCTCGTCCAGCCGGACGGCGCCGCCCGCCTTTCCGGTCTGGAGCGCCGCCTGCACCTCCGCGGGCACGGCGTGCTGCGAGACGTCCTGGGGGGCCTCGGCGCGCAGCAGCAGCGCCCCCGTCGGACCGTAGATGCGGATGCCGCTCGCACCGCCCTGGGCGAGCGTGGTGCGCGCCATGAACGCCCCGGCGAGCTGCACCGCTCCGTTCACGTCGTTCGACTGGAGCGCGGCGACGAAGCCCGGCTGCGCCGCCAGCACGGAGGCGCCGACGACGCGCAGCTGCACGTCATTCTTGATGCGCTCGTCGAGCTGCATCGAGGCCATCGTGATGCGCTCGGCGAAACGCTCGTCGGCCTGGCGGCGCATGTCCTCGTTCACGCGCCAGAGCACGGCGGTGCTGACCAGCGCGATGACGAGCACCGGCGCCAGCGCGATCTGGACGGACAGTCGACCAAGGGGCCCGCGCAAGCCTCGATGCCTCTCTTGCCGCCGGCGCCCGCCGTCGGGTTAGCCGGCGGCCATCTCCGTCAGCACAGCATCGATGATGTCCACCGCCTGGTCGATCTCCCCCGCGGAGACGTTCAGCGGGGGCAGGAAGCGCACCACGTTGGGCCGCACCGGGTTGACCAGCAGGCCGCGCGCCATCGCCTTCGTCGCGACGTCCGGCGCGATGTCGGCACTGAGGATCAGGCCGCGGAGCAGCCCCACGCCCCGCTGCCCCGCGACCAGCGGGGAGCGGTCCTCCAGCCCGGCGAGGCGGCGCTGGAGCTGGTCCCCGCGCGCCTGCACGTTTGCCAGCACGCCGCCCTCCAGCAGCTGGCGGATGACGTAGGCGCCGGCCGCCGTGGCCAGTGCGTTTCCGCCGAAGGTGGAGCCGTGGTCGCCGGGCTCGAAGACGGCGCACGCGTTCTTCGCCAGCACCGCGCCGATCGGCACGCCCCCACCGAGTCCCTTTGCCAGGGTCATGATGTCCGGCTCCGCGCCGGCCTGCTCGTATGCCCAGAGCGTTCCCGTGCGGCCCGTTCCGGTCTGCACCTCGTCCAGGATCAGCAGGATGCCCTGCTGATCGCACCACGCGCGGACGCGCTGCAGGTAATCAGGGGCCGGGACGATCACGCCGCCCTCGCCCTGGATCGGCTCCAGCAGCACCGCCGCGGTGTGCGCGGTGGTGGCGGCCTGGATCGCCTCCACGTCGTCGAAGTCCACGAAGACGAAGCCCGGCAGCGTGGGGCCGAACGGGTCGCGGTAGCGGGCGGTGCCTGTGGCTGCGACGCTGCCCAGCGTGCGCCCGTGGAAGCCGTTGTGGGTCGCGATGATCTCGTACGCCCCGTTGCGATGCTGGATGCCCCACTTGCGCGCGATCTTGATCGCGGCCTCGTTCGCCTCCGCGCCGGAGTTGCAGAAGAACACGCGGTCGAGCGCCGAGTGCCCCACCAGCAGCTCCGCGAGCTCGATCTGCGGCTCGGTGTAGAACAGGTTGGACACCTGGATCAGCGTGCCGGCCTGCTGCGCGATCACCTCGGTCAGACCGGGATGCGCGTGCCCCAGCGAGTCCACCGCGATCCCCGCGATGAAGTCGAGGTAGGAACGCCCTTCGTCATCCCAGACGCGGGTGCCCTGGCCGCGGACGAGGGTCAGCGGCTGACGGCGGTACGTCGTCATGTGCACGACGGCTTCGCGCGCGGGGATGTTGCCCAAGGTGGTCCTCCTCGTGCCGTCTCAGCGAGACGGCGTCGGCTGCGCCTGCAGCTGCTTCTGGATCGCTTCCAGGATCGCCCGCAGGCGGTCCAGCTCCTGTTGTGTGGCGTTCGAGGATTGCTGCGCCTGCCGCAGGAGATCCTCGATCGATCCGGTCGGGACGGCAGGTGTCGCGCCCGGCGGAGGCGTCGGCGTCGGCGACCCTGCGCCCGGCGTCGGCGTCGCGGCGGGCGTCCCGCCGGGCCGGGGCGCCGGCTGCGCTCCCCCCGCCAGCGAGGATGGGCGCTTGCCCATCACTACGTCCAGCGCCTCCGCGAACGTTCGCTCCATGGCGATCTGGGTGCCGTTGGCCACCACGACGCGCACCAGCTCCGGCAGCCGGGAGTTCTCCGCCTGCAGGTAGATGGGCTCCACGAACAGGAACGACCCCCCGATCGGGATCATCAGCAGGTTGCCCCGAAGCACCGACGATCCGGACTGGTTCCACAGCGTGATCTGCTGCGAGATCCCGGGGTTCTGGTCGATCCGCGCCTCGATCTGCGCGGGACCGAAGACCAGGTCCTCCGTGGGGAACCGGTATGCGCGCAGCTTCCCGAAGTTCGCGCCGTCCGAGCGGCCCGCGAGCCACGCCACGGTGTTCTGCCGGTTGCGCGGGGTGAAGGGCATGATCAGGATGAACTCCGCCTTGCCCGCGCCGGGCGCCTGCGCCTCCTCGGGCAGGGCCATGGTCACGTAGTACGGCTCGATCGCCTGCTCTTTCGTGTCCTTCTTCTCCGTCGGGATGTTCCAGACGTCTTCGCCGGTGAAGAACACGCTGGGGTCCGTGATGTGGTAGCGGAGATAGAGCTGCGATTGGATCTTGAACAGGTCCAGTGGGTACCGCATCTGCGCTCGCACGAGAGCGGGCATGGCGTCCAGGGGCTGGAAGAGGCCCGGGAAGATTTGGCTCCACGTCGCCACCACCGGCTCCTGCGGGTCGACCACGTAGAAGCGCATGTCGCCCGTTTGCGCATCGATGGTGATCTGCACGCTGTTGCGCACGTAGTTGACGGCGCCGAGGATCCCGCTCGGCTGCGAGTACGGGAACGCAGTGGAGGTGGAGTACGCGGACTGCATCCACATCAAGCGGCCATCGATCACCACGGCGTAGGGATCGGAGTCCAGCAGCAGGAACGGCGCGACCTTCTCCACGCGCTGCTGGATCTGCCGGACCATGAGGAGCCGCGAGTCCCGGGTGATCTGCCCCGAGATCATCAGGTTCGCGTCCCCCAGCTCCCACGCCAGCAGGGCGCGCCGCACGATCGAGTCCAGCCGGATGCCACGGTCCTCGCCGTACGAGGTGGACGCGTTGCCGCTGCCCAGCGGGTAGTCGAACTCCGGCTCGCTGGAGTTCACGACGACGTACTGGTTTGTCTGCTCGCCGAAGTAGATGCGCGCCCCGGACTCGGTGATCGGGATCACGTCGCTCTTCGGGGGGATGTCGTAGGTCAGGAGCGTCGGCAGGCCCTCCGCCTGCACCTCGTTTACGGGGGAGATCACCGCGCCGTAGCCGTGCGTCAGCTGCAGGCGATCTCGCGTCCAGTTCGTGCCCTGCGCGCGCGAGATGTCCAGCTCACGCGCGGCGGACATCACCTGCCGCGTCTTGCCGTTCACCGTGTAGCGCGTCACGTCCACGTCGTTGAACGTGTAGAACTGGCGGATCGCCTGGATCTGGTTGAACGTGTCGCGCAGCGGGATCGAGTCCAGCAGCCGGATGTTGTCGAGCGTTTCCGGATTGGCGTCCAGTTCCGCCTGTTTCACCGCCTGCTCCGCGGGGAACCGCGTCTCCACGGCGGTGTCCAGCCCATACGCGTACCTCGTCGCCGCGATGTTGCGTTCGATGTACGGCGCCTCGCGCAGGCGCTCGTTCGGTTCCACGGTCACCGACTGCACGATGGAGGGGTAGATCACCCCGCCCAGGATCCCCGCGAACGCCCACAGCCCGATCGCGAAGGCCGGGGCCCGGAACCCGCTCGCGGAGAGGAACGGGTTGACCGCGGTCGCCGCCGCCGCGAACAGCGCCAGCGCCACCAGGACGTAGCGGACGGGCAGCCGGGCGTTGACGTCCGTGTACTTCGCGCCGTGGACGATGCCGCCCACGGCGCCCACCAGGTCGTACACCCCCAGCAGGGTGCCCGCGGCAAGCGCGAGGAAGATCGCGGCCGCCAGGAGCGACAGGTGCATCCGCATGCGGCCGGTGATCTGCAGCTCGAACCGCTGGAGCGAGATCGACAGCGCGTACACGCCGCCCGACGCCAGCGCGGAGACCACGAGGAGGCTGAGCACCCATTCCTGCGCCAGATGCAGTGCCGGCAGCGTGAACACGTACAGCGAGAGGTCGTGTCCAAACTGCGCGTCCGCTCGTGAGAAGGGCTGCGCGTGCATCCAGGTGAGCACCGTTTCCCACCCGCTGGATGCCACCGTGCCAAAGATCAGCGCGAGGAACAGCGCGCCCGCGACCAGCAGCACGCTCACCATCCGCCGGATCGCCGCGGGATCGATGTCCTCGATGAACGACTCCTCGAGCCCCTGCGGGGAGAAGCGCCGCGCGAGCAGGACGTTCCCGCCCAGCACCACGATCGTCGTCACCGCGCCCGCGAAGAACAGCAGTACGCGTGCCACGATCTCCGTCCGGTACACGCCCGAGAAGCCCACGGAGTCGAACCACAGGACGTCGACGTAGATCGTCTTGAGGACGCTCAGCGCCAGGTAGCCCACGAGGACGAGCGCCGCGAGTCCAAACCAGCGGAAGGACATGGGGCGAGGAGCGTCGCGCCTCCCGAGACGGAACGGCTCGGGAGGTGGACCCAGATCACCCCGGTCGTCGAAGAAGCCCACGGCTCATGCCTCGATTCGCGTCCCGATTCGCTCACCGGAGACAAGCCGGTGGACCGTATGAGGCTGCATCCCGTTGGCGATGAAGGCGCTCACGCCCACCTCCGCCGCGCGGAAGCAAGCGTCGATCTTGGGAATCATACCCCCGGAGAGGACGCCTTCGGCGCGCAGCGCCTCCGCACGGCCGGCGTTCAGGTTCCCCACCACATCTCCGGCGGCATCCAGCAGGCCGTCGACGTCCGTGAGGAAGATGAGCTGCGCCGCACCCAGCGCGCGCGCCACCTCGCCCGCCATCGTGTCGGCGTTGATGTTCAGCGGCTGCGCGGGCGGCTCCAGCGCGATCGGCGCGATCACGGGGATCACCCCCGCGTCCAGCAGCGAGGTGAGGATGTCCGCGTGCGCGGCGGTGATGCGGCCCACCAGCCCCAGCCGATCGTCGTACTGCTCCGCCTGCACCATGGCGCCATCGACGCCGCTCAGGCCGACGGCACGCCCGCCCAGCGCCGTGATCTCCGCCACGAGCTGGGTGTTGACCACGCCGCGCAGCACGCCCAGCACCACGTCCATCGCCGGCTTGCTGGTGGATCGCAGGCCATCGACGAAGTGCGATTCGATCTCGAGCCGCTTCAGCCAGTCGCTGATCATCGCCCCGCCGCCGTGCACCACCACCGGCCGCAGCCCCTCGCGCTGGAGCGCGACCACGTCCTGGAGCGACGTGTCCTGCGCGCCGAGCGTGGAGCCGCCGATCTTGATCACGGTCGCCGGGATGCTGTTCGGTTCGTTCATGTCGTGTAGTCCGCGTTGATGCTCACGTACTCGCTGGTCATGTTGCAGCCCCACGCCGTCGCCGTGGCCGGGCCGGCGCCGAGGTGGACGCGCAGCCGCACCTCCTCGCCCGCCATCGCCGCGGAGACCAGGCGCAGGTCGACGCCCGTTGGCTGGCCGTGGTCCAGGACGCAGTGGTCGCCGATCCAGACGCTCGCCGCGCGCTGGTCAAAGCTCGCGCCGGAGCGGCCGGCGGCCATCATCACGCGTCCCCAGTTCGGGTCGCGCCCCGTGATCATGGTCTTGATCAGCGGCGACGAGGTGATGGTGCGCGCCGCTGCGCGCGCGTCCTCCGGCGTGGCCGCCCCCTCGGCGACGACCTCCAGGAGCGCGGTCGCGCCTTCTCCATCCCCGGCGATCGCGCGCGCCAGCCGCGTCGCGACGGCCTCGATGGCGGCGGTCAGGGCGGCGGCTGCGGGGTGCGCGGCGGAGAGGGGGTCGCCCCCGGCCGCGCCGCTGGCGAAGAGCAGCGCGGTGTCGCTGGTGGAGGTGTCCATGTCCACGTCCACCATGTTGAACGTGCGATCCGTCACGGCGCGGAGCGTCGCGTCCAGCCACGCCCGCTCGGCGGGCGCGTCCGTGGTCATGAACGCGAACATGGTGCCCATGTCCGGGTGGATCATCCCGGAGCCCTTCGCGCACCCGCCCACGTGGTATGTGCGCCCGGCGGCCTCCACACGCACGGCGCACGACTTCTCGCGCGTGTCCGTGGTCATGATCGCCCGCGTGAACAGGGCGCCGCCTGCCGGTGACAGCGCGATCGCGCGGATGCCGCGCTCCAGTCGGTCCATCGGCATCTGCCGCCCGATCACCCCGGTCGATGCGACCAGGATCTCCTCGGAGGACACGCCGAGCACCTCGGCGGCGATCTCCGCCATGCGGGCGCAATCGCGCGTTCCCTGGTCCCCGGTCACGGTGTTCGCGTTGCCGGAGTTGCAGACCAGGCCGCGCATCGGCCGGCTGGCCGCCAGCACGCGGCGGTCCCATGTCACGGGCTCGCCCGTCACGGCATTGCGCGTGAACACGCCGGCCACCGTGCACGGCCCGGTCGCCGCCAGCAGGCCCACGTCCATGCGCGGATCCTCGCCGTACGTCTTGATCTGCGCGTACGCGCCGCCGGCGACGAACCCGCCCGGCGTGGTGACCCCGCCCCCCTCGATCCATTCGATGGCGGCGGGCTGGGTGTCGGGTGCGTTCATGGAGTGACTCCGTTAGGCGTCGGAGAAGTGGGTGTCGGGGGTACCGGGTCCGGGGGCCGCCAGCGGGCGGCCACGACGGACGCGCGGAACGCGAATCGAACGGGCGCGGCTGGCTCGCCTGAGCGTCATTCCCGATCCCCTCCATGGAAGAGGCCCGAGTATACCGGGCGGGCCCGCTCTGGGCATCCCGCGCGATGTATGCACGGCTGCGCCCCTCGTTCCCGTGGACGGCTGTGGCACAATCCCTGCATGTCGAACGAGCCGATCATCCGCCCGGCCACCGAAGCCGATCTCCCCGCGATCAACGCGATCTACAACCGCGAGATCGTCGAGGGCATCGCCACGTGGGACACCGATCCGTGGAGCGCCGAGCAGCGTCTCGAGTGGTTCCGGGAGCACTCGCAGCCCGGCACGGTCGCGCTGGTGGCGGACCTTCCGGGCACGCCCGCCGGAGAGGTCGCCGGCTTCGGCTACCTCTCGATCTACAAGACGCGCGCGGGGTACCGGTTCACGCGCGAGGACACCCTGTACGTGCGCCCGGAGTTCCAGCGCCTCGGCGTCGGCCGCGCCTTGCTCGACGCCCTGTTGACGGAGGCGCGCAGCCGCGACGTCCACGCGGTGATCGCGCGCATCGAGGAATCGAACGAGGCGAGCATCGCCCTGCACCGCGAGCTGGGGTTCGACGTGACCGGGCATGAGCGTCACACGGGCTACAAGTTCGGGGAGTGGCGGTCGCTGGTGCAGATGCAGATCCTGCTTCCGACCTTCAGCGACGAGGTCTGCTAGACCCCCACCCTCGGGCAGCGCGACTCCAGTGGGCACTCCTCGCAGCGCGGACCCCGCGCGTGGCAGGTGCGCCGCCCGTGCTGGATCAGGTCGACGTGGAACGCGTACACCTCGCCGGGCCGCAGCATCGCCTCGAGGGCGTCGTGCGCGCGGTCCGCGGGCATCTTCGGCGGCACCAGGCTCAGGCGCTTCGCGACGCGCTCCACGTGCGTGTCCACCGGCAACGCGGGGCGCTCCAGCGCGAAGAGCAGCACGCACGCGGCGGTCTTCGGCCCCACCCCGGGGAGCGACGTCAGCCACGCCTTCGCCTCTGCCAGCGGCAGCGTCCGGAGCAGCCCCAGGTCCCAGTCCGGCTGCCGCGCCTTCACCTCGCCGAGCAGCTCCTGGAGGCGCTTCGACTTCGTCGGGGCGAGCCCGCCCGGGCGGATCGCGTCCTCGATCTCGCGTACCGGCGCGGCGAGCACGGCATCCCACGTGGGGAAGCGCTCGATCAGGCGGTGCATGGCCTGCCCGGAGTTCCGGTCCGAGGTGTGCTGGGACAGCAGCGTGAGCACGAGCTCGAACACCGGCGCAGCGGACGCCTGCTGCGGCGCCCGTCCGTACGCCGCGTCGAGGATCGCGATCAGCTCGGTGGGGGTCCACGTGCCGGGTGTGCTCGTGCGCGCGGGGGCGTTCGTTCGCGGCGTCATGCGGGGATCCTAGGCCATGCCGCGGCCTCGTGTGCGACCGCGCCTGTTCCCGAGCGGCTTGCCGGTCAATGCGACGATGGTGCGACGATAGTGGAGGCGCCGCCACGGCAGACCGGGCGCCCGAGAGGACACGCCATGCCCGACGATGCCACCACTGCGCCGCCACCACCGCCCCTGCGCCTGACCGGGCTTGCTTCCTGCGCGGGGTGTGCGGCGAAGATGGGCATCGGGACCCTGCAGGATGTCCTCGCCCCGCTGCGCGGCATCTTCGACGCCCGCGCGAACCAGGACCTCCTCGTGGGACTGGACGGCGCGGATGACGCCGCCGTCTACCTCGTCTCGCCCGAGGTCGCCGTGATCCAGACGCTGGACTTCTTCCCCCCGGTGGTGGACGACGCCTACACGTACGGCGCGATCGCTGCCGCGAACGCGATGTCCGACGTGTACGCCATGGGCGGCGAGGTGAAGCTCGCGCTGAACATCACCGCGTGGCCGGAGGACCTCGACCCGGCCGTGCTCCGCGAGGTGCTCCGCGGCGGCGCGGAGAAGGTGGCGGAGGCGGGCGGTGTGATCGCCGGCGGACACACGATCTTCGACGTCGAGCCCAAGTACGGGCTCTCCGTGACGGGCTTTATCCACCCCGGACAGATCATGCAGAAGAGCGGCGCGCAGCCCGGGGACGTGGTGCTCCTGACCAAGCGCATCGGCACCGGGGTGCTGCTCACCGCGCAGAAGGAGTCGCGCGCCGGGTGCGAGCGGGGGTACGCCGCCGCGATCGAGAGCATGCTGCGCCTCAACCGCCGCGGCTCGGAGCTCGCGCGCGAGCACGGCGCCCACGCGATGACGGACATCACGGGCTACGCGCTGCTGGGCCACGCTGCCGAGGTGGCGACGCGGAGCGGCGTGCGCATCGTGATCGACGCCGCGTCGGTGCCGCTGCTCCCGGACGCCCAGCGCTTCGCCGCCGAGGGGGCCACCACGGGCGGAGGGGTCCGCAACCGCGCGCAGCTTGCGGGCCGCCTGCAGGTGCACGGCGGCCTCGACCCCGCGCTCGTGGAGCTGCTGTACGACCCGCAGACGTCCGGGCCGCTGTTCATCGTGGCGCCCGCCGGTCGCGCCGAGGCGCTGCGTGCGGCGATCGAGCGCGAAGCCGGCGGTTGCTGGGCGATCGGCCACGTCGAGGCCGGCGCACCGCTGGTGGAGGTCCGGTAGGGCCGGGCGGGCCCTAGTTCCGGCGCCAGAGCGTCTCGAAGCCCTCGCCGCCGCGCACTGCGGCCAGCATGTCCATGCGCTCCCGGGAGCGCAGATCCTGCACGGCCTCCGCGATCATCTCGTGGACGTCCACGCCCTGCTCGTTCCGGATGCGCTCCGCCGCGCCGGTGAGGAGCGGCGAGGCCTGCAGGTACGCCACGGAGTGGGGCCACACGAAGAACAGGAACTCCTCCGGCGCGCGCAGGCCGGGGCGGCGCGCGCTCAGCCAGATCTGGCGCTCCTCGGCGCCGGCGAGGGGTTCCACCATCTCGACGATCGGGGGCGTGTGCCCGCGCGCGTCGTCGCGCAGGTCGATCAGCAGGCGGTCCGCGGTGAAGTCGAAGCCGAGGACGATGACGTCCGCCTCGCGCACGGCCTCGTCGATCGCCCCCGGGTCGAGGATCGGGCCGTTGTCGCCGAACATCCCGAGCTCAGCCACGCACACACCTTTCGCGAGTTGCGCCGCCTGACGCGGAGACGGGGCCGCTGTCGCGACCCCGCCTCCCGAAGTCCAGACCGGACCGTGCCAGCTAGTACATGTCCATGTTGGACGGAGCGGCAGCGGTCTGCCCCTCCGGGATGTCGGTCACGAGGACGTTGGTCGTGAGGACCATGCCCGCGATCGACACAGCGTTCTCAAGCGCGGCCTTCGTCACCTTGGCCGGGTCGATGATGCCGAGCTGGACCATGTCGCCGTAGGTGTCGGCGGCGGCGTCGTAGCCCTGGCCGCGCTTCAGGCTGCGCACCTTCTGCACGATCACCGAGCCGTCCTGGCCCGCGTTGGCGGCGATGCGGCGCAGCGGCTCCTCCAGCGCGCGGCGGAGGATGCGGACGCCCGTCATCTCGTCGGCGTTGTCGAGCTCGATCTTGTCGAGCACGGGCAACGCGTTCAGGAACGCGACGCCACCACCGGGGACCATGCCCTCTTCAACGGCGGCACGGGTGGCGGACAGGGCGTCCTCCACGCGGTGCTTCTTCTCGGTCAGCTCCACCTCGGTGGCGGCGCCGACCTTGACGATGGCCACGGAGCCGGCGAGCTTGCCCAGGCGCTCCTGCAGCTTCTCCTTGTCCCAGTCGGACGTGGCGCTGGCCAGCTGCGCGCGGATCATCTTCACGCGCTCCTCGGCGGCCTTCTTGGTGCCCTTGCCCTCGATGATCGTCGTCTCTTCCTTGGCGACGACCACGCGGCGGGCGCGGCCCATGTCCTCCACGCCGGCGGACTCCAGCGAGCGGTTGAGCTCCTGGCTGATCAGGGTGGCGCCGGTCAGCGCGGCGATGTCGCCGAGGTTCTCCTTGCGGCGGTCGCCGAAGCCGGGGGCCTTCACGGCGACCACGTTCACGGTGCCGCGCAGCTTGTTCACCGCCAGCGTAGCCAGCGCCTCGCCGTCCACGTCCTCGGCGATGATCACGAGGTTCTTGGAGACCTGGAGCTGCTTCTCCAGCCACGGCAGGATGTCGTTGACGGACGAGAGCTTGCGGTCCGTCACGAAGATGTACGGATCCTCGATGACCGCTTCCATGCGCTCCGGGCTGGTGACGAAGTAGGGCGAGATGTAGCCGCGGTCGAAGGCCATGCCCTCCACGTACTCGATCTCGGTCTGGATGCCCTTGGACTCCTCGACGGTGATGACGCCGTCCTTGCCGGCCGCCTCCATCACCTCGCCGATGAGTTCGCCGATCTCCTTCGAGGCGGCAGAGATGGCGGCGACCTGCGACATCTGCTCGCGGGTCGTGACCTTGGTGGCGTTCTTGGTGACCGCCTCCTTGATCGCCTTCGCCGCGGCCTCGATGCCGCGCTTCAGGGCCATCGGGTCGGCGCCCGCGGCGACGTTCTTCATGCCCTCGTGGACGATCGCCTGGCCCAGGACCGTGGCGGTCGTGGTGCCGTCACCGGCGATGTCGTTCGTCTTGGAGGCGATCTCCTTGGCGAGCTGGGCGCCGATGTTCTCGAAGGGGTTCTGAAGCTCGATGTCCTTCGCGATCGTCACGCCGTCGTTCGTGATCGTCGGCGCGCCGAACTTCTTGTCGAGGACGACGTTGCGACCGCGGGGGCCCAGCGTCATCTTCACCGCGTCTGCCAGGGCGTCGATGCCGTCGCGCATCGCCTGGCGCGCCTGCTCGTCGAACAGCAGCTGCTTTGCCATCTGTGAAGTGTCCTTTGCTCCCGCGCCCCACGACCGCCGAGTCGGGCAGCGCGCACGTTTAGCACTCTCGGAACCGGAGTGCTAACGGTTGTACCCAATCGCGCGCCGAGACGCAAGAGGGAACAGCCGTCCTTCGGCACATGGGTGGTTCGGAAGGGGCGACGTTTACCGTCGCGGCCAGGAGCGATGCAATCTGCAGCAGGACATAACGCGATAATGCATGGCGGCGCGGCTAGCCCAGGGACCCGACCAGGGCCTCCACCTGCTGCATCACCTTCGCCATCCCCCCGGACTGGCGCAGGGCCAGCGAGAGCGGCGGGCGCTCCCACTCCTCGGGCGCCGGCGTGGGCTCCGAGGCCGGGTGCACGCCGTCCGGCAGCCCGTAGGCGCGGACGAACATGCGCGCGCGAAGCACGCACGCAGTCAGGCTGCGGGGGTCGGGCAAGGTGTCCAGCGGGCGTGCGTGGTCGCGCACCGCATCAGCCAGGGTCTGCGGGAAGTTCCAGTGCAGCGCCAGCGCGCCGCCGAGGTCGGCGTCCGTGAAGCCCAGCACCTGCCGCTCCGCGTCGTGCAGCGACGTGCCGGTGCTCTCCCGCAGGGTCAGCGCCTCGTGGAGTGCCGCCGGGCGTCCCTGGTCCAGTGCGAGCATCCCAATCTGGTGGAGCACGCCGGCGGTGAACGCCTCGTCCTGGTGCGCCCCCTCGGTCCGGGCGAGCACCTCGGCGAGGATCCCCGTGGCGATGGAGAACTGCCAGAAGGCCTCGTAGTCCAGGTTGCTCGCCGTCTTCGCGGTCTGCATCAGGCAGGAGGTCAGGGCCGCGTTCCGCACGGAGCGGAAGCCCAGCAGCACCACCGCGTCGCGGGCGGTGGTGATGCGCCGGGCGAAGCCGTAGTAGGCGGAGTTGGCGAGGCGCAGGAGCTTCGCCGTGAGCGCCTGGTCGGTGGCGATGATCGCTGCGAGCTCGTGGGCGGAGAATTTCCCCTCGTCCAGGCCCAGGATGCGCTGCGCCACCACCGGCAGCGGCCGGAGGTCGGCCACCTGCAGCAGCACGTCGTCCAGCGCGTCCATGCCGAGGATGCGTGCATCCGCGCGGGCCCGTTCGGCGGCGAGCCGGCGGGCGAGCTGCTCGCGGGCGGCGGCGAACGGGTCATTCCCCGGCTGGTTCCACGGCTGCGGCATCTCGCACCTTCCCGCGCTGATGATCGGCGGGCCGGTGCGGTCCGGGCATCAGGACGAACCCGCATCCTCGCCGGGCCCGCGCGCGGCGGCAGCGGATGCGGGGTCCACGAACCGCCTCGACGGCGACCGCAGCCACCCGATGCGAGCGGGTGGCCAGTACCGCATCACGGCCGTCGCGGTAAGCCGCTCGCGCGCGACGGGGCCGAAGTCGCGGCTGTCCGTGCTCGCTGCGCGGTGGTCCCCCAGCAGGAAGTACGTGTCCGGCGCCAGCCGCTGCACGCCGCGGTGCTGCGCCACGGGGTCCTCGCCGTGGGCGTACGGCTCCGCCAAACGGCGTCCGTTCACCTGCACGCCGCCGCCGACGCGCAAGGCCTCCCCGGGCAGCCCGACGATGCGCTTCAGCAGCAACCGGCGCCCGCCCTCGGGGCGCGGGTCCTCCGTGACCACGATCCGGCCGTACGCGGCGCGCCGGGGCGGAGCGCCCCTGCGCAGCAGCAGGAAGTCGCCCGGCTGCAGCGCCGGGGTCATGCTGTCGCCCGCGACCTCGACGCGCTGGAGCACGCGCACGCCGAGCCATGCCGGGATCGCCAGGCACGCAGCGGCGGCCGCCGCCAGTGCCATCACCGGACGGGGCCGCCGCGTCGAGGTCATCCGGGCTTCGCTCCGCGGACCGCTCTGCTCCGGGCCTAGGCCTTCTTGGTCTCCCAGAAGATGGTGTCGATCTCCGCGATCGCGTCCAGGAGCTGCTGCCCCTGCGCCGGGTCCTGCGACTTCTTCGCCGCGCCGGCGAGCTTCGTCGCCTTCCAGAAGGTGTCATGCAGCGTGGGGTACTTCTCCAGGTGGGCCGGGGTGAAGTAGTCCGTCCAGAGCACCCACAGGTGGTGCTTGACCATGTCGGCGCGCTCTTCCTTGATCGAGAGCGCGCGGGCGCGGTAGTCCTCCAGCGTCTGGGTGGCGCCCTTCATGTTCTCCGCGTTCTGGTATCGCTCCTGGATGGCGCGCACGGACTCCGCCTCGATGCGCGCCTGGGCGGGGTCGTAGACCCCACAGGGCAGGTCGCAGTGCGCGGACGCCACGCGGCCGGGGCGGATCAGGGCTTCTATGCTGGACCGGATGTTCACCACGAACTCCTCACATGCGTCGGTCGTCTTGGTCGGATGAGGGCGAGCGATGAGGTTCCCGCCGTGGTGAAATCGTATCAACCCCGCCCAGCCCCGCACACGCCTGCGCGCCCACACCCCGGATCAGGCCCTGAATGAGGGAGATCAGGCGTTGGACCCGGGGGCTGGATGAGGCGACGCAGGGGGCCGGGACACCACCACCCGGGATCACCACCCGGGCGGCGGATACACGGGTGACGGGCTACAGGTGCACGCCGCCGGTCAGCGACACGCCGCCGGAGCGGCGGTTCGGGTCGTCGATGCCGGGGTATGGGGGGAAGAGCGACTCGAGCTCGCGGCGGATGGGGTCGCCCTCGGGCAGGTACGCCGAGAAGTCGCCGTCCGGCTGCGGGCGCTGGCGCTGGCCGGTCACCTCGAAGTGCTTGATCTTCTCTTGGAGCATCATCAGGCCCTGGAGCAGCGACTCCGGTCGAGGCGGGCAGCCGGGGACATACACGTCCACCGGCGCGATCAGGTTCACGCCCGGCAGCACCGAGTAGGCGTACGCGAACGGGCCGCCCATGATCGCGCACCCGCCCATGGAGATCACCCACTTCGGGTCCGGCATCTGCAGGTAGATGCGGCGGACCACCGGCGCCATCTTCCAGGTCACCGTGCCCGCGACGATCATCAGGTCCGCCTGCCGGGGCGAGGCCCGGAAGACCTCGGACCCGAAGCGGGCAATGTCGTAGCGGGAGGCCGCGGACGCGATCATCTCGATCGCGCAGCAGGCGAGCCCGAACGTGGCCGGCCACAGCGAGGACGCGCGGGCCCAGTTCATCAGCCCGTCCACGGAGGTGGCGATCACGTTCTTGCGGACCTCTTCCTCCAGGTCGACGCCGCCGAGCGCATCGTCCCCCAGCAACGGGTGCGGCACGTGCAGGGCACCGGGCCCCGTGGTCGCGAACGTGCCAGCGCTTTCGAACCTGGTAGCCAGCGGGTGGTTGGTCAACGCCCGTCCCCTGCCATTACGGCGTCTGCCGTCCATGCCCTGATCGGCCCGATCCTAGCCCCTCCACCGGGGCGCGGCAAACCCGCTCGTGCGCTCGATGCTGCGTGTCCGCCGCTACGAGGCGAGCCACGGCCGCCAGTCCGCGGGCGGCTCCGTGGTGGGCACGGGGGAGAGCGCCCGCAGCCGCTGCACGATCGGGGGGAGCGCCTGCAGCACACGGTCGACGTCGGCGTCCGTGTTGCCTCGACCGAACGTGAAGCGCAGCGACCCGCGTGCCAGCTCGGCGGGCATGCCGGTCGCGACCAGGACGTGGCTGGGCTCCACGGACCCCGTGGTGCACGCCGACCCGGAAGACGCCGCGATCCCGGCGAGGTCCAGCGCGAGCAGGATCGATTCGCCCTCGACGAAGCCCACCGCGCACGACACGTTGCCCGGCAGCCGCTGCGAGATGTCGCGCGGCCCCGTGATCGCCAGCATGGGGATGCGTCGCGGGAGCTCGGCGAGCAGCCGCTCCTGCAGCGCGCGCTCGTGGCTGACGTCGGCCTCGCGGCGCTCGGAGGCGATGGACACCGCCTGCGCGAAGCCGGCGATGGCGGCGGTGTCCTCGGTCCCGGCGCGGATGCCGCGCTCCTGTCCGCCGCCGAGGATCTGCCCCTGCAGGGGCGTCCCGGCGCGCACGTACAGCGCCCCCGCCCCCCGCGGCCCGTACATCTTGTGCGCGGTGAAGCTCATCAGGTCGACGCCGAGGCGGTCGACGCGCGCACCGAGGTGCGCCGCCGACTGCACGGCGTCCGTGTGCACCATCGTGCGCGGGTTCTTCGCCCGCGCGCGGCGCGCGATCTCGGCGATGTCGTTGATGGTGCCGATCTCGTTGTTCGCATGCATCACGGAGACCAGCACCGTGTCTTCGCGCACGGCAGCCTCCACCGCTGTCGGATCGACGCGCCCGTCGCGGTCGACGCCCACCACGGTGACCTCGGCGAGTCCGTCGCGCTCCAGCTGCTCGGCGGGGTCGAGGATCGCGTGGTGCTCCACGGCAGAGATGACGATGTGCCGTCCGCGGCGCGTGGAGGCCGCGAGCACGCCGCGCAGCGCGAGGTTGTCCGCTTCGGAGCCCCCCGAGGTGAAGATCACCTCGTCGGGCTGCGCGCCGATGAGTGCTGCGATCGTCGCGCGGGCGGCATCGATGGTGGCGCGGGCGCGCTGGGCCTCCACGTAGATCGATGACGGGTTATGCCACTGATCGCGGAGGTGCGGGAGCATCGTCTCGACCACGGCCGGGTCGGGCGGTGTGGTCGCCGCGTGATCGAGGTAGATGCGCGGGTGGCCCGAGCTCATGGCGGTCATGGGAGGAGGATACCGCGGAGAGGGGACACGGTTTCGCACGTATTTCGCTCGAAAAGGAGAAAAAGGGTGCTAGCATCGAATCATGTCCGCAGGTCATATCGATGGCACCCGCGAGGAGATCCTCGCCATCCTCCGTCGCCGCGAGCGCGTGGGGGTTGAGGATCTTGCGCGCGAGCTGGGCCTGGCCGGCGCCACCGTGCGCCGCCACCTGGACGTGCTCCAGCGCGACAACTACGTCGCCGTGACGCAGGTGCGCGGCCAGACCGGGCGCCCTCGTCATCTCTTCTCGTTGACCGAGGCGGGGGCGGACCTCTTCCCGCACCACTACGTGCGGCTGACGCAGCGCCTGCTCGGCGAGATCGTCGGGCTGGACGCCAGGGAGACGGCGGGCCGCTCGGGCGGCGAGATCGCCTCCCTCGTCTTCGAGAAGATGGCGGACCGCCTCGCCGCCGAGTACGCCCCGCACGTCACCGGCGCGACGCTGGAGGCTCGCGTGCGGTCCGCCGTGAACCTGGTCGCCGACGAGGGCCTCGACTTCGAGGTTGCGCCGCGCGAGGGCGGGGTGCATCTGCTGGGGCGCGGCTGTCCCTGCACGCGGCTGACCGGCTCCGCCGCCGGGACGTGCGACCACGACCGGCGGATGCTGGAGCAGATCCTCGGCGTGCGCGTGCAGGCACTGCCCCCGGCCGATATCCCGCACGACTTCCACTGCGGCTACCTCGTCACCGAGCACGTCGCCGCCCCGTAGGGTCGCCCCGCGCGGCTTCCCGTCCGGGATAACCATGCCCCGGCTGCGCTAATTGTCCATCGAGGTCCGGCCGACGTATCATGGTGGCAGCACATACCGGCGCCGCGCGACGTCCGCGAGGCGGCCCGGAAGGGATCGAGGACCAGATGACTCTTGCCGGCATGGGCGACCCCATCTCGAAGACGCCCGCGTTCACCATCCCCAGCGTCGCCGCGCCGGTGGTGACCGTGACCGAGCGCGCCGCTGCGAAGGCGCTCTCGCTTCTCGCGGCGAAGGGGCACCCGGACGGGATGCTCCGCGTGTTCGTCGTCGGCGGCGGGTGCTCCGGCTACCAGTACGGCATGGCGATCGCTACGGGCGCCGAGGCCGAGGACCACGTGATCGAGGCCGAGGGCGGCATCCGCGTAGTGGTCGACCGCGACTCCATCCCGATGATCGCCGGCGCCGAGATCGACTACGTCGAGGACCTGATGAAGTCCGGCTTCACGATCTACAACCCGAACGCGACCTCCTCCTGCGCCTGCGGGTCGTCCTTCCAGACGGCCGGCGGCGGCGGGACGCCGAGGGCCTGCAACTAGGCGGACGCTCGACAGACGCAGTCGCGAACATGGGTCGCGAGCATGGACGGCCCCGCGCGAGCGGGGCCGTGGTGCACCCGGACGGGGTGTCCGCCGCCCAGGAGAGGAGCACACCAATGCAGGCATGGATCAACGTGGGCTCCCCGCAGAACTTCGAGGTGCTGCGCGCGCGCGGCTTCGACGTGTCGCCCTTCAAGTCGTCGCGCCAGAAGCAATCCTCCGAGATGCGTCCCGGCGACCGCATCGTCTACTACCTGACGAAGGACGTGCTCTTCGGCGGCGTGGTGGAGGTCACGGGCGAGGCGTACGAGGACACTACGGACATCGGGCTCGCCTCGGAGGGCAAGCCCGGCGAGGACTACCCGTACCGCATCCCCACCCGGCCGGTGGTGATCGCGAAGCCGGGGCAAGCCATCGACGTGCGTGAGATCACTGACCTCCTGGAGAAGACGCGCAACTTCGGTCCGAAGCGGCTCGGGATGTGCTTCCGCGGCAACCTCCACCGCATCTCCGAGGCGGACCTCCAGACCATCGAGGGGCTGCTGAAGCCGCGCGCGTAACCCCCTCGCGCCCGATGCCGATCGCTTCCGGCGGCGCCGCGGGACAGGAGCAGCAGATGCAAACCCCGCAGGACCAGCCCCGCCGTCTCACCCGCAACGTGCAGCGCCGCCTGGGCGGGGTGTGCGGCGGGCTGGCGGAGTACTTCGGGCTGGACCCGACGCTGGTGCGCGTGGGCTTCGTGCTGCTGGCGATCTTCAGCATGGGACTGGGCGGGGTGATCGCGTACGCGGTGCTGTGGGCGATCATGCCCGCCGCCGATCCGAACGCGCCGGTGCCCGCCCCGGGCGCCGGTACCGGCGGCAACGGCGCACTCCTCCTCGGCATCCTGCTCGTGCTCATCGGGGTGTCGATGGCGATCCCGCGCGCCGGGATCTTCTGGTGGATGACCTGGAGCATGATGCGCTTTGGCTGGCCTGCTGCGATCGTGCTCGCCGGAGTGCTGATCGTGCTGGCCTCACGGCGGCGCTAACGCCGCAGAACGAACTTCAGCGTCCGGTTCGCAGATCGCGAGGAACCCCATGTCCGAGTCCGCCACCGCAGCGATGTACGCGCTGTACCTCGACCGCGTGATGAACAACTGTGTGCGCACGATCGAGGACCTGAGCGTCGAGGAGTTGAACCACCTCCCGCACGAGGTCGCCAACTCGATCGGCTTCGACGTGTGGCACATCGCGCGGACCGCCGACAACATCATCTACTTCGTGTTCGAGCGGGAGCAGCCGATCTGGCTGCGCGAGGGGTACGACGCGCGCTTTGCCCTGCCGAAGGTCGCGCAGGGCACCGGGATGCCGAACGAGGAGGCGCGCGCCCTCCACTTCCCGGATCCGGCGCTGTTCCTGGAGTACATCCGCACGCTGCGCGCGGCGAGCGTCGCGCGCGTCGAGGCGATGACGGACGAGTACCTCGCGACGCCGGTGCTGCTGCGGCCGTGGGGCGAGCTGCCGCGCACGCAGCACCTGCTGCAGATGCTCGTGCACAGCAACAGCCACCTCGGGAAGGCGTCGCTCGCGCGCACGCTCCTCGGGCACACCGACCTGGGCTTCTAGCGCCGCGATCCGCCGTGGAGATCCGCAGGCTGCGCGCCGACGAGGGCCTCGCATACCGCGCGGTGCGCCTGCGCGCGCTGGAGGCCGAGCCCGCCGCGTACGGTCAGACGCTCGCCGAGGCACTGGCCCACCCCGAGTCGCTGTGGCACGACCTGGCTGCCTCCGTGGCGGGCGACGGCGCGCGCGCCCTCTTCGTCCTCGATCGCGACGGGGATCTCGCCGGGACGCTGTACGCGGCCGTGAGCGAGGTGCCGCCGCACCTCGGATCGCTCGGGGCGATGTGGGTGGACCTCGATCTCCGCGCACAGGGCTGGGCCGACCGGTTGCTGGAGACCGCGCACGAGTGGGCGGCGCGCTGGGGCGCGCCGGGTGCGTCGCTCTGGGTGTCGTCCGGCAACGAGCGGGCGTGGCGCCTGTACGCCCGCCACGGGTACCAGCCGACCGGGAGCATCGAGCGCTGGGCGACCGGCGAGGCGATGGAGCTCTTCCGGCCGCTCTGACGGCCCCGTGACACCGAAACCCCTCCCGCGCATCGGGGTCGTCCCGAGGGTGCAACGGGCGCGGAGTGTTAACCTCGATGCGGATGGTCGCGCCTCGAGATCAGGCAGCGTGACGAGGGCTGCGCGTTCGAGCGCGCGCCCGCGTCGAGGGCTGGAGGATCGACGAGTGATGACCGGTGATGACCGGGGACGACGAGGATCGCATGGCTGACGCCGGAGCGTTCCACTTCTCACCGCGGCCGAACCGGGCCGCCGATGTCCCGTGGCAGGAATGGGGGCCGGAGGCCTTCGCACGCGCGCGCCGCGAGGATCTTCCCGCGCTGCTCTCGATCTCCGGGACGTGGTGCCACTGGTGCCACGTCATGGACGAGACGACGTACTCCGATCAGCGCGTGATCGACCTGATCGCCCGCCGCTTCCTGCCGATCCGCGTGGACACGGACGAGCGGCCGGACGTGAACGCGCGCTACAACGCCGGCGGCTGGCCCACAACCGCCTTCCTCACGCCCGACGGCGACGTCATCACCAGCGCCACCTACCTCGACCCTGAGCAGATGCTGGAGGCGCTGCACGGCGTCCAGGAATCGTGGCTCGTGAGGCGCGATGGACTCACGCGCGAGATCGAGGCCGCCCGCGCCACGCGTGCCGCCGAGCGCGCCGCCGCGGCCGGGCGTCGCACCGCGGGCATGCTCACCCCCTCGATCCTCGATGTCGCGCTCGAGGTCCTCGACGCCGCGTACGACGCCGCGAATGGCGGCTTCCGCGAGGGTGCCGCCGACTCGCGGGCGGTCGCCCCGGAGACGCGCGCGCTGCTGCGCTTCCCCCACTCCGACGCCCTGCGCCTGTGGCGGTACGCGCACCACCGGCGCGGCACTCCCGGGGTGCTGGACCGTGCCGCATTCGTCCTGGACCGCATGATCGCGGGAGGCCTGTACGACGCGATCGACGGCGGGTTCTATCGCTACGCGACGCGGCCCGACTGGTCACGCCCGCACGTCGAGAAGCTCGCCGCGGACCAGGGCGCGCTGCTGCTCGCCATCGCCGAGATCGCGATCTCGAGCGAGGAGGCGCGCGATCGCCTCACGGACGCGGCGGAGCGGACAGTCACGTACATCGGCCGCACGCTGGTCAACTCGCTGGGCGGGATCCTCCACTCGCAGGACGCAGACGAGCGGTACGCCGCGCTGGATGCCGAGGCCCGTGCCGCGGCGATCCCGCCCGCCGTCGACCGGCGCGTCTTCACCGCGTCGTGCGCGATCGCCGCGCGCGGGCTGATCGCCTGCGGCGTCGCGTGGGATCGCCGCGACTGGACCGAGCGCGGGCTGCGCGCGGTCGACTTCCTCGCGGCGCACATGCGTGGCGGCGAGGCGGGGATGTACCACGTGTGGGACGGTGGCGCGGGCGGCCTCGGACTGCTCGCCGACCAGGCGCACGCGATGCTCGCGTTCCTGCACGCGTACGAGGTCACCGGGCTGGAGAGCTACCTGGACGCGGCGCGCGCGCTCGCGCGGGCGCTGGAGCGCGGCTGGCGCGAGCCCGGGCGCGGATTCTGGGACACCGCCGAGGGGCACGACGTCACGGCGCTCCTCGAGGAGCCGGTGATGCCGATCGCGGAGAACGTGGCGGCCGCGGAGGCCTTCCTCTGGCTCGGCCGCCTGACGCACGACGAGCGCCACCTGCAGACCGCGCTGGAGACGCTCGGCGCCTTCGCGACCGGCCTCGAGGCGCACGGGCTGGCGATCGCCGACTTCGCGCGCGTCGTGGACCGGCTGCTGACCGCGGAGCCGGAGCTGAAGATCGTCTCGGAGTGGCCCGCCGGCGAGCCGGACCGGGTCGCCGATCCGCTGTTCCGCGAGGCCCTGCGCCTGCCGCTGGCCGCCCGCACCGTGCAGCGACTGTCCTACCCGCAGGACGACCTGCTGATGCGCCAGCTGGGCCTGCCGCTGGATCGCACGCGCGTGGCCTACGTCTGCGTGGGGTCCGTCTGCTCGGCGCCGGTGACGCAGCCCGAAGCGCTGCGGAACGCGGTCGAGCAGGCTGCTGCTGCGCCGGCGTGGTAGCCCGCGGCCGGGCCGGCTAAGGCTCCGCGAGCCCGGTGACCTGTGGCCGGCCGGGGGGGCGCAGCGCGTCGTGCACGCGCTGGATGCGCCACATGGCGTCCAGGTCGCGCTCGTTCATCTCCTGCACCCACTGCATCACGGGCACCTCGCCGCGGAAGGGGTGGATGCCGACGTGATTCCACGAGGTGCCGGCGCTCTCCAGCAGCCACACCGTCTCGTCGCGCAGCGTCGCGAAGTCCCACAGCAGATCGGCGGGGTCGGCCCGGCGGTAGGCACCGTCCTGCACCTGCGCGATCGCGCGGCGCTCCCCGATCCGCGATCCATCCACGCGCAGCATCGCCTCCAGCGCGCGGAGATCCTCGCGTTCGCTGTCGCGGAGGTAGCCGATGATCTCGGTGACGCTCCACTCCTCGTCAGGGGCTACGCGAGCGAGATCGCGCTCGTCCATGCGCGAGGCGAGGCGGGTGATGCGGTGCCCGATCTCCCGCAGCGCCTTGACCAGGTACCGGCGGCGATCTCCGTACTGGGCGTTGAGGTACTGAGGCATCGTGCGCCCATCGTGGCACAGCGTTCCGGTGTTGCCCATCGCCCGCGCCAGAATTTCCAGCGCTCAGGCGGCAGAATTGCGCGCCGCCCGGCAACGCCGTTGACCGAGGGATGCACGGCGCTGACGATGGCCGGATGAGCGCCGCCTCCCTCCCGTACACGGTCCTCGTCCTGCTCGTCGAGATCGCCGTGGGCGGGCTGGCGATGGTCACCGTCTTCGATGCGCGGCGGCAGGTGACGCCCGGCTACGTGAAGGCCGGCGCCCTGACCGTGCTCCCCCTGGCGCTGCTCGCCGGGTGGACGTACCTCAGCCTCGCACGCGCGGACGAGATCGAGGGATACCCCCTGGCGTCCACCTGGTTCCGCCCGCTCGGCATCGCGCTTGCGACGTTCGTGGTGGTCGACGCCGCGCACACCGTCGCCGCGATGGTCGAGCACCACCGGCTCGCGGTCGCGCTCGGCGCGGTGGGGAGCGCGGCCGGTTGCGGCGCGCTCCTCGTGCTCGCGGCGCTGCTCGGCGCCCCGGCGTGGTCGCTGCCCGGGATGCTGCTGAGCCTGCTCGCCGCGTCCGCCGTGCTCGGCTCCGCGCTGATGGCGATGATGTGGGGGCACTGGTACCTGACCTCCGGCCGCCTCCCCAAGGAGCCGATGGAGCAGATGGCGCTGGTGCTGCTGGTGGCGCTGATGCTGCAGGTCCTGTCGTTCGCCCTCGGAGTGGTGCTTCCGCCGCGCGCGGTGCCCGAGGGGGCCGGGGCGCTCGGCGTCGCGCTGGGGGCGAACCCGGCGTTCTGGCTGCGCGCCGGCGTCGGCCTCGCCTTCCCGCTGGTGGTGGCCGCGCTCGCGTGGAAGGCCGCCACCATCCGCGGGATGATGTCGGCCACGGGCCTCCTCTACATCGCCCTGGGCCTGCTGCTCGCGGGCGAGGTGCTCGCGCGGGGCCTGCTCTTCACGACCGGATCGGTGGTCTAGCCGCACCCCGTTTCCGGCAGGATTCGCGTACTTCGTGCTCGCGGGCACACATAAATGGTGCGGCATCCTTATCATTGGCGTCAGCGGTCCATCACCTGCGCTCCCCGCGGAGGGTCTTCATGGTCGATGCGCCTCTCCCGTCCCCCGATCCCGCGATGGGTGGTGCGGCGGCGTCCTCGCGAATCCGTGCGGGCGCGCGAGACGTATCGAAGAGTGGCAGGCGATCGAGTCCGCGCGCGAACGCGACGACGGCGACTGACGCCGAGCTGATGGCCGCCATCGGGACTGGCGATCTCGCCGCGCTGGAGTCGCTCTACGACCGCTACTCCACGCTGGTGTACTCCGTCAGCCTGCGGGTGCTGCGCGACACGCACCTCGCCGAGGACGTCGTGCAGGAGGTGTTCCTCCGCCTGTGGCGGCAGCCCTCCTCGTACGACCCCGCGCGAGGGCGGTTCATCAGCTGGCTGATGTCCGTCACGCGCAACCGCTCGCTGGACGAGCTGCGGCGGGTGACGCGGCGCATGCGATCCGAGGAGGCGGAGGACGACGACCGGGGGCACGAGATCGCGGCGGTCGGGCATCTGGACGATCCCCAGGTCGAGCTGACCATGGCGGAGGTGCGCACCGCCGTCCGCGCGGCCATGACGAGGCTGCCCCCGGCGCAGCGACAGGTGATCGAGTTGGCGTACTTCGAGGGCCTCACGCACGTGGAGATCGCCGGGCGCACGGGTGACCCGCTGGGAACCGTGAAGACGCGCGTCCGCCTGGGGATGCGCAAGCTCCGCGAATCGCTGGCCGAGTTCGCGGGGTGGGAAGCAGATCGGGGCATGCGGTGACGCCGGAAGAGCGCGAGGAACTGCTGGCGAGCCACGCGCTCGGCACGCTCAGCGCGCCCGACGCCGCCGATGCCGAGCGCCTGATGCGGAGCGATAGCGACGCGGCCGCGCAGTACCACGCGTACCGCGAGATCGCGGACCTGATCGCGCTCTCCGCCCCGCTGCGGCGCGCCGAGCCCGCGCTGCGGGCACGCGTTATCGCGGCCGCTCGCCGCAGCCGATCGCGGCGGCCTCGGTTCTCCACGCGGCAGCTCCCGGTGCTCGCGCTGGCGGCGGCGCTCGCCCTCGTCACGATCTGGGCCGCGACGCTCCAGTTCTCGCTCGCCCAGTTGCGGGACCAGACCTCGTCGCTGAGCGCGGTCGTCGAGTCGGACGCGAAGCGCCTCGATCGGCTGGCGGGCGCGGCCAGCGGGGTGCAGGAGGCGCGCACGCTGAGCCTGCAGCTGAACTCCGCGCTCAAGGACGAGCAGGCGGTCCAAGCGGTCCAGGCCGATCCGAAGGCCGTGGTCACCGCCCTGGAGCCCACCCCGGCCAGCCACGGCGCCGCCGGTGCATACATGTCCAGCGAGGCGGCCGGCGCGAGCGTGATCCTGCTGCGCAACCTCCCCACGCTTCCGCTGGGTGGTGCCTACCGCGTGTGGCTCGAGGATCCGCTGTCGCAGCTCACGCTGGCGGCGTCATTCGTTCCGGACAGCGAGATGGGCGCCCGCGTGGCGTTGCAACGCGACGTGCGTCTGGAGGCGGTGCGCATCTACGTCGTGGCCACGAGCCGCGCCGACGACCCTTCCGCCACCGGCCCGGTGGTGCTGATGGCGACGCTCCCGAAGCGCGCCACCACGCCGTAACCGCCCAACGGAGCGCCCCAACAGCCCGGAAGAGCGCCTCCACAGGCCGCAGCCGTGCCGCGGGAGCAAGTGAGCGCTAGCGGACCGCCTCGATCGGCTCGGCAACCGCCTCGGGGACCGACTTCCGCCGGACCAGGTGGCTCTCCGCGAACGACTCCTCCGGCGTGAACCCGCGCAGCCGCCGGTCGAGGTACCAGAACTCCTCGCGCAGGATCGCGGTGACCGGGACGACGGTGACCAGGCCGATGAATCCCCAGACGGCGCCGCCGATCACCAGCAGCAGGATCACCATCGCGGGGTGCATGTCCAGCGCCTCGCCCTGGATGCGGGGGACCAGGAGGTTGTTCTCCAACTGCTGCACCATGAAGTAGGCCAGCGCGACCCACGGCAGCATGCTCGGGTTCGTGGCGGCGATCAGGATGAGCCCCGGGATCGCCCCCAGCCACGGCCCGATGATCGGAATCAGCTCGGTCACGCCGGCCCACACGCCGAGGCCCAGCGACAGGTCGACCCCCAGCAGCGCCATCAGCACGCCCACCGCCAGGCCCACCACCACGCCGAGGAAGATCTGCGCGCGCAGGTATCGCCCCAGCAGGCGGTCGGCCAGCGTCAGCATCATGCGCACGTCCTCGCGAACCTCCGCGGGCGCTGCGCCCACCACGGTCCGCCCGAGGTGCCGGTCGCGCATCGCGTAGAACATGAAGAACGGCACGACCACGAAGCCGAACAGGAAGCCCAGGGTGCTGGTGACCGTCGCCACCGTGCCCTGCACCGCGCGGCCGAGCAGGGCCGCCAGCATGGACGTCCCCTGCTCGGCGAGCCTGCCGAGGCGGTCCTGGATCTCCGGTGGCGTGCGCCGCTGGTACTCGTGCAGCAGGCCCACGGTCTGCTCCCGCGCGGCATCGGTGATCGCGGGCAACTGGTCGATGAAGTGCGCGACCTGCTCGACGGCGACCGGAACCAGGGTGACCGCGAGCGCGGAGAGCGCGCCGAAGAACACGAGGTAGATCAGTAGCACCACGAGGCCTCGACGCCACGACTCGTGATTTGGCTGCTTCAGGGGGATCAGCCACAGCAGCCGGTCGACCAGCGGGGCGAGGGCGTACGAGATCAGCGCCCCGATCGCGAAGGGGATCAGCGCATAGAGCGCCTGGAAGGCGATCACGCAGACGAATGCCGAGGTTCCGACCCAGAGTGCCAACCGTGCGCGTGGTGCGATCATGAGACGCATTCTGCCTGTTCTCCCCCTTCGTTGACAGGCCCCGGCGTTCGCCTGACGATCGGTTCATGGCGACCCAGAGCTCCGAGACCACTGAGAGCACCGAGAGCATCGAGCGCACGCTCGCCAGCGGAGGCTTCCGCCTGACCGGGCCCCGGCGCGCCCTGGTGGAGGTCATGCAGGCTCTCGGAGGCCGCTTCTCCGCCGACGACGTCGTCGAGGCGGCCCCCGGGGTGGGGCGCGCCACCGTCTTCCGCACCCTGCGGCTGCTCCAGGACCTCGGCATCGTGTGCCAGGTCGTCCTGGACGACGGCGCGGTCGCCTACCGGCTGGCGTCCGGGGGGCACCACCACCACCTGGTCTGCTCCGAGTGCGGCGTCGTCAGCGACTTCTCGTCGGGCGACCTCGAGGGGCTGCTGGACGACATCGCGCGGCGCACCGGGTACCAGGTGGACGCGCACCGGCTGGAGGTCTACGGCCTCTGCCCGGCCTGTCGCGCGCTCGGCGCGTAGTTCCCGCCCCGCTCGCTCCACGTTCCGGTCGCTCTCCCCCGCGCCCTGCCCGCTCGCGCCCGCTCGACCCGCCCTCTCGACCGTCCTCTTGATCCGCCTTGCAGATGAGACATGGAATCAGTATGCTCGCACCTAATTGAGACGCCGGCTCAGTATGGTGCCGGCCCGCGGAAGGAACATTGTTCATGCGCAGCGTCCTCCACGCCCTGGCAACCGCCGCCGCCGCGGCCGGCGCACTGGTGATCCTCGCGGCCTGTGGCGGGGGCGGCGCTGGCAACGGACGCATGCACGTGGTCGCGACGACCACCATCCTCGCCGACTTCGCGAGGCAGGTGGCAGGCCCGGATGCCGACGTGTCGGCGCTCATCCCGCCGGGAGTGGATGTGCACTCGTTCGAGCCGGCTCCATCCGTGGCGAAGGACATCGCCCGGGCGAACGTGATCGTCGTCAACGGCTATCACCTGGAGGAGGGCCTGCTCAGCGTCGTCGCGGAGAACCGCTCGAAGCAGGCGACGGTGGTGGTCGCCGCGAAGGGCCTGCAGGCCCGGGCCGCCGTCGAGGAGCACGAAGACGAGCCCGAGCCTCCGGAGGACCTCGACCCGCTCGCCACCGCCGAGGGCGACCCGCACCTCTGGCTCTCCGTCGCGGGCGCACAGCGGTACGTCGAGAACATACGCGACGGGCTCGCCGCCGCCGATCCATCGCACGCGGACGGCTACCGGGCACGCGCCGCGGCGTACCTCGAGTCGCTCCGGGCGCTGGACGCCGAGATCCGGGCGACGGTCGCGCAGGTTCCGGCGGACCGCCGGCAACTCGTCGTGTTCCACGACGCGTACGGATACTTCGCGGAGGCGTACGGGTTCACGCTCACCGCCTCCGTGCTGCCGACCAGCGCGAACCAGCAGGTCAGTGCGCAGAAGATCGCGGCCGTCATCGATCTGGTGAAGCGCGGGGGCGTGAAGGCCGTGTACCGCGAGCCCGAGTTCGACGCGCAGGTCCTGGACGCGGTGGCGCGGGAGACCGGTGCGCGCGTGCTGACGCTCTACTCGATCTACGCCGGTCCGGTGACCGACTACCCATCGATGATGCGGGCGAACGCCGCCGCCCTCGTCGATGGGCTGGCTCACTAGCGCGCGCGCGGCGTTACACTGCGACCCTGCACCACCGCGGACGGGAGCGATCATGGCGCGTGACGCACTGACGGCCCCGTCCGGCCATGTCCCCGCGCGCGAGCCGCTGGCGCCGCAGCATCCCCACGCCGCGTACGCGCTGGAGGTGCGCGGCCTCACGGCGGGGTATGACGGCGCCCCGCCAGCCATCGAGGGGATCACGTTTCGCGTGCCGGTCGGCGAGCTGATGGGGCTGATCGGGCCGAACGGCGCCGGGAAGTCCACGCTCTTCAAGTCGATCATGGGCCTGCTGCACCCGACGGCGGGCGAGGCGCTCGCCTTCGGACGGCCCGTGCGCGAGGCGCGCGCGGAGATCGCCTACATGCCGCAGATCGAGGAGGTGGACTGGGCGTTCCCCGTCTCCGTCTTCGATGTGGTGGTGATGGGACGCTACCGGGGCTTCCGGCCGTTCGGCCGCTGGACGGCCGCGGATCGCGAGGCGGCGATGGCCGCGATCGAGCGCGTGGGCCTCGTGCCCTTCGCGAAGCGGCATGCCGGTGCGCTCTCCGGGGGCCAGCGGCGGCGCGTGCTGATGGCGCGTTCGATCGCGCGAGGGGCGCGGCTGCTGCTGCTGGACGAGCCGTTCGCGGGCCTGGACGCCGGCGTGCAGCACGACCTGCTCGAGGTCCTCGACGGCCTCGCACACGAGGGACGGAGCGTGCTGATCGCCACCCACGACCTCTCGTGCGTGGCGTCCTCCTGCGACGAGGCGGTGTGCCTCAACCGCCGCATCATCGCGGCGGGGCCCACCGCCGAGGTGCTCACGGAGCGCGTGCTGGCGGAGACGTTCCAGCGGCACCTGCTCGCCATCCCCAGCGTTGGCGACCTGATCCGCGTCGCCACGGATGAGCACGTTCCCGCGGAGGGGAGGGACGAGCCGTGATCGACTGGTTGCTCGAGCCCTACTCGTTCGCGTTCATGCAGCGCGCCCTGCTGGCACTTGTGCTGGTCAGCGTCGTGGGCGGCGTGGTGGGCGCGTTCGTGGTGCACAAGGGGCTGGCGTTCTCCGGCGACGCGCTGGCGCACTCCACGCTCGCGGGCGTAGCGGTCGCGTTCGCCAGCGGCGGCAACGTCAGCCTCGGCGCGCTCGTGGCCGCCGTGGCGACGGCGCTCGGCATCGGCTGGACGCGCGAGCGCGCGCGCGTCTCGTACGACACGGCGATCGGGATCACGTTCGTCGCGATGTTCGCGTTCGGCATCCTGCTGATCTCGCGCCGCACCGCCTACACCCCCGACCTGCTCTCCTTCGTCTTCGGCAACATCCTGGGCGTCTCCGCGAGCGACCTGGTGGGCGCGAGCGTGCTGGCGGCCGCGCTGCTGGTATTCGTGGCGGCCACGTACCGTGAGCAGCTGCTGGTGGCGTACGACCCCGCGATGGCCTCGGCGGCGAGCGTGGCGACGCGGCTGTTCCAGTACGCGCTGCTGGTGATGATCGCCGTCGCAGTCGTGGTGGCGCTGAAGGCGATCGGGATCGTGCTGGTGAATGCGATGCTGATCATCCCCGCGGCCACGGCATCATTGCTGGTGCGGCGGCTGCCCACCGTGATGCTCGCCGCCGTCGGCTTCGCGATGCTCGCGTCCGTGATCGGCCTGGAGGTCTCGTTCCACGCCGACGTGGCGGCGAGCGCGGCGATCGTGCTGACGGCAGCCGCGATCTTCCTCGGCACGCTCGGTGTGGTGAGCTGGACCCGCCGTTCCGCGCGGGTCGCGTCCGCCTGACCCCTTCGCCCGCTTGCCCGGCGCCGGGCTAGCCGCGTCGCTCCCGCGTCGCCGTGCGCGCTCGAACGCTCGCCGCGAGCACCGCGCCCAGCGCGAGGAACGCCAGCACCGTGCCCCCCACGCCGCCCTCGCGTGCGCCGATGCCGCCGCTGCCGGTGGCTGCCGGGCGCGGCGGCGTGGCCGGAGGGGGCGTGGGCGTCGGCGTGCTCGCGGACGGGGTGGTCGCGACGAGCGTCAGCGCGCCACCCAGCAGCGCGTACGCGCGCACCTGCGCCGCGGTCGGGCAGCACTGCGGGTCGCCCGGCGCGTGCGCGACCATCGACACCATGATCTGCCCCGCCGAGTCGATGCTGATGGCGTTGAGGACGATGCGATCGCCGAGCGACGTGTGCGCGATCGGCTTCGCGCTGGAGTCCATCGCGTACAGCTCGAAGAAGGTTCCGCTGCCTCCCCCGCTCGAGGCGAGGACCACCGCGGCGCCGGGCTGACCCGCGATCGCGCCGTTGGCGACCGCCTGCAGGCTGACAGTGATCTTGCTTGCCGACCCCGGCGCCGCCGGAGCCTCGAACCGTCCCGCGACCAGGGTTGCGCTGCCGCCGGGCGCCAGGTCCGCGGGGTAGGTGGCGGCCTCCAGCTGCGCGCGCGTCGGGGTCGGCTGCTGCGCCATCGCGGGTGAAGGCTGGAAGGTCAGCAGCGTGGCGAGCACCGCCAGGACGGCGGCGCGGAGCAGTCGTCCGTGGTGCTGCATGGCGGATTTCCTCGCTCTTCGAAATTTGTTTGGGCTTCCCCTGCAATACTAGGTGCATTTCAACCACGTGCGCGGCTCATCGCCACGAATGCCGATTGAGCACGACGGCGGGCGCCCCTATGGTGATCGCGGTGGCTCGCGGCCCCGTCCGTGAGGTGTACTCCGGAGAAGAGCGGTCATGTCCGACCAGATCACAGAGAAGCCCGCGAAGGTGGAACGCCCGGTCGTGGACCGCAAGGCACGACTCGCAGCTCCCTCGCACCGTCCATCCAAGCAGAAGCCAGACGCACGGATCGGCAACTGGGACGAGGTCACGTACCTCTTCGATCCCGACATCGCGAAGCTCGAAGCGGCGCGTTGCATCCAGTGCCCGGCGGCTCCCTGCCAGAAGGCCTGCCCCATCCACAACGACATCCCGCGCGCCTTCTGGCTGCTGGAGAACGGTGACTTCGGCTCGGCGGCGAACGTCTTCCGCGAGACCAGCGAGCTGCCCGAGATGTGCGGACGCCTCTGCCCGCAGGAGCGTCTGTGCGAGGGCCACTGCGTGGTGGGCAAGAACGCCCTGCCGGTGGCCATCGGCAAGCTCGAGCAGTTCACCACGGAGTGGCAGCGCGCCAACGGCGGCGAGCCGAAGCCCGCGGTCGCTCCGCCCACGGGCAAGCGCGTGGCTGTGATCGGCGCCGGGCCGGCGGGCATCGCCGTCGCCGAGCGCCTCTCGCGCCAGGGGCACGGCGTGGTGATCTACGACGCGTGGCCGCACACCGGCGGCGTCCTGCGCTACGGCATCCCCACGTTCAAGCTGAACAAGCCGTCCATCGACCGCAAGTTCTGCGACCTCGAACGCCTCGGCGTGCGCATGGCCATGGGCACCCGCGTCGGCGAGGACATCGACTGGGCGACGCTCCGTTCCGAGTTCGACGCGATCTTCGTCGGCATCGGCGCGCAGACCGGCACGCGGCTCGGCATCCCCGGCGAGGACGCGCCGCAGGTGCTCACCGCGACCGACTTCCTCGTGCGCACCAACCTCACCCCGGACGACCTGCCCCAGGCCATGCGTGAGCCGCTGGGCCGGCCCCACCGCGTGATCGTCGTTGGCGGCGGTGACACGTCCATGGACTGCGTGCGCTCCGCACGCCGGCTGGGAGCGGAAGAGGTCACCCTGGTCTACCGCCGCACGGAGGCGGAGATGCAGGGCCGCGTCGAGGAGCGCACCAACGCTGTGGAAGAGGGCGTGAAGTTCGAGTACCTCGCGGCGCCGCTCGCAGTGCTGCGAGGCGACGCGGGCGAGGTGCGCGGCCTCAGCTGCCAGCGCATGGCCCTCGGCGCGCCGGACGACACCGGGCGTCGCCGACCGGAGCCCATCCCCGGGTCCGAGTTCGAGGTCGTCGCCGATCTCATCGTCGTCGCCATCGGCTACGGCGTGGACGAGGACTGGGGCGAGGTGGTCCCGGAGATGGTCCGCGACCGTTGGGCGCGCATCGTTGCGGACCCCGAGACGCTGCAGACCAGCATCCCCGGCGTCTTCGCCGGAGGCGACGACGTCAACGGCGCGGACCTCGTGGTCACCGCGCTCGCGGACGGCCACCGTGCCGCCGCGGCCATCCACGAGTACCTGTCGAAGTAGGCAGGCGCTCCGGCGCGGAGGCATCTCGCGCACCCGCGCACCCGCGCCACGCGGGGCACAGGACAGCGAGCACAAGCGGCGGCACGCCGGCAGGCGGCCGCCCCGTGCCATTCCCGATGCGTAATTCCGAACTCCCCGGCTGCTAAACTTGAACCGGACGTGCGGCCGAGGTGTCGCGCGACCGTACGCTTACCCATCCAGGTTGTGGTGACCCGGGGCGGCGCCGTTGCGCGACTCGCTCCGGGCGGAAGGAAGAAGATGGCCCTCGAGGTTGGACAGCAGGCCCCCGATTTCACGCTGGTGGACGAGGCGAACGAGCAGGTGACCCTCTCCGCGCTGAGGGGCTCACCGGTGGTCCTCGTGTTCTACCCGTTCGACTTCTCGGGCACGTGCACCGCGGAGCACTGCGAGATCCGCGACGACTTCGGCGGCTGGCAGGCGAAGGGGGCGCAGGTCTTCGGCATCTCCCGCGACTCGCGCTTCTCGCACGCCGCCTTCAAGCAGCAGGAGGAGTTCACGCACCGCCTGCTGGCGGATCTCAAGGGCGCGGTGGCCACCGAGTACGGCTGCTGGAACGAGGCCGCCGCGTCGGCCGACCGTGCGACCTTCGTGGTCGACCGCGAAGGCAAGGTGGCGCTGGCGCTCTACAACGGCCGCGATCGCCGCGATCACCGCAGCGTCGAGGACTGCATCAGCTAGCGCTTCGCCCGGTGGGAGACGGGCCGCCGTGCCCGCCTCCCACCGGCGGGGTGGCGCGGTGTGATTGGCAACCACCGTTCGCCTGCGGTAGCGTGAGAGGCGGGAGGCACGCGATGGAATCACGTCTGGCGCGCACCCGCGATGGTGACTTCTGCCCTGTGCGCGCCACGCTCGCCCTGGTCGGGCAGCGCTGGGTGCCTCGCATTCTCTACGAGCTGCTGGACGGCAAGCGCCGCTTCAACGACCTCGCCGTCACGGTCGGCGGGTGCAACTCGCGCACGCTGCGCGATCGCCTGAAGACGCTCGAGGAGATCGGGCTCGTCGAGCGCCACCTCGTCGCCACCATGCCGCCCTGGGTGGAGTACGAGCTCAGCACGCGCGGCCGCGAGCTGGCGCAGGCCATGCTGCCGCTGGCCGAGTGGGGGCGGGAGCACATGAAGTCCGACATGCTCGTCGCCGTCGAGGGCTAGCGCTGCCGGTGACGTCGTCCTCGTCGCCACTTCCGGCGCCCTCGCCGCGCGCGCGCCTCACGTTCGGCAGGCTGTCGCGCGGCGACGTGCTCCCCACGGTCGATCTCACGATCACGCCTGACGACGTGCGGGCGTACCTCGCAGCCACCGGCGAGCCGGCGGAGCGCTGGAGCGAGCGCGTGCCGCCGATCATGCTCAGCGCGCTCATGCTCGCCGTGCTCCTGGCGCAGGTCGAGATCCCGAAGGGCGTGCTGCACACCGGCCACGAGCACGAGGCGCGCCGCCCGGTGCAGATCGGCGAGCCGCTCGCCGTCAGCATCAGCGTCTCCTCGCACTCGGTGCGCCGGGGGGCGTTGATGGCGACCTTCGACGCCGAGGCGCGCTCGGGTGACGACGTGGTCGCCATTTCGCGTGCCTCTGTGCTGGTGCCGCCCGACGGCGACGCGGCTGGCGACGCGACCGGCGGTGGAACTGGTGACGCGAATGGTGACGCGAATGGAAGTGCAGAGTGACCGCTCCGACCGTTGAACCCGTGACCCGCCTCATCGACCAGGTCCGCGTCGATCGCTACGCCGTCGCGGCGCGCGACCCGAACCCCATCCACCGGGAGACGCCGGAGGCGTACTCGGGCCCATTCGGCCGCCCGGTGGCGCACGGGATGCTCGTGCTCGCACTGGTGTCGGAGGCGATGACCAACGCCTTCGGCGAGGCGTGGGAGCGCGGCGGGTCGCTGAAGGTGCGCTGGCGCCAGCCCGCCCTCGTCCCCGTGGAGGTGACCGCGCGCGCTACCCTGCGCTCCCAGTCCGCGGACATGGCGACCTATGACGTGTCCTGCGAGGACGCCAACGGCGAGGCGCTGCTCACGGGGACGGCGTCCGTGCGCCTCGCCTGACATGGCGTCGACGGAGGGTGCGTTCGACCCGCGCCTCTACGACCAGGTGTGCTTCGCCTGCGGGGGACGCAACCAGCACGGGCTGCACCTGCGCTTCCAGCGCGACGGCGAGGGCGCGGTGCTCTGCCGCTACGACCCGAAGCCCGAGGACCAGGGCTTCCCCGGCGTGATGCACGGCGGCATCCTCGCCGCGCTGCTGGACGAGTCCATGGCGTGGGCGATGTGGGCCGCGGACCGCGCGCTGGGCGTGACCGCCCGCATGGAGACGCGCTACCGGCGCACCGTGGGCACGGAGGGCACGCTGGTGGTGCGCGGACGCGTGCTGCGCATGCGAGGGCGCCGCGTCGAGGTGGAGGCAACCGTGGACGACGCCGCCGGCGAGCGCCTGGCGGAGGCCACCGCGCTGTTCATGCGCCTGTCGCCCGACGTGGAGGCGCAGATGTCCGAGGCGCTCGGCTGGGCCAGCGTCCCCGACTGACCGCTAGCCCCGCGCGTCCTCGCGTGGCCGTGCGGCGTGGCGGCCCCCCGTCTCCCGCGCGAGCACGAAGAGCACAGACGCTGCGATCATGAACACCCCGTTCGCGGACATCGCCCAGCCCATCGACGCCCGGTCGGCGACGAGTCCGAGCACCGGCGGGCCGATCATGAACCCCAGGTCGCCGGAGGAGCGGAACATCCCCAGCGCCAGTCCGCGCAGACCCGGCGGGGAGATGTCCACCGCATATGCCACGGGCGCCGGTCCGGCGAGCGACGTGGCCAGTGCGTGCACGGCCGCCGCGGCGAAGAACGCGCCGTACGAACCGGCGCCCGCGATCCAGAACATCGTGATCCCGACGAGCACGCCGCTCGGCACGATCGACCACTTGCGCCCCATGCGGTCCGCGATGAATGACGACGGCAGGACGAGCAGCAGGTTGATGATCGCCATCATCGAGAAGATGGCTCCCAGCGCGCCGGCGGACAGGCCCAGCCTCGAGGCGCCGAGCAGCGGCATGATCGTCTGGCGCCCGCCCGTGCGCGTGAGGAAGATCGCCGCGTTGGCGATCGATACCAGCAAGAAGTCGCGCGACAGGAGCAGCTGCAGCCAGGCGCGCCGGGGTGCGGGCGTGCCGTCAGCGGTGGGCGCACGCCTCGGCGCCTCCGCGCTCAGGTGGCGCGTCTCGGGGAGCCGCAGGTAGCCGTACCCCCCGGCGATCAGCGAGGCGATGCCCACGATCAGGAACGGCGCCTCGATGCCCCACGCCTCCGCCGCCAACCCGCCGATCGCCGGGCCGACCGAGGTGCCCAGCAGGAGCGCCGCCTGGTTCGTGCCGAGGTATCGCGCGCGGGTGCCCGGCGTGGAGACGTCCGCCAGGAAGACCTGCGCCCCCGTGGCGTAGACCGCCGATCCCGCGCCCGCGATGAAGCGCCACGCCAGCAGCTCCGGCAGCGACCCCGAGAGCCCCGATCCGATCATCCCGACCGCGGCGATCACCGGCCCGCTGATCAACAGCACCCGGCGTCCGTAGCGGTCGGCGGCGAGCCCCATCGGGATGTTGAGCACGAGGCGCGCGAGGCCGAACGAGGTGAGCGTCAGGCCGATGGCGGCGGCGCCGGCGTTGAACTTCTCCGCGAACAGCGGCAGCACCGGCGAGATCACGCCCTGCCCCATCATCACCAGCACCGTGGACACGGTGATCATGAGCAGCCGCTCGTGCTCGAACAGCGGGCCGACGCGCCGCCGGAGCCAGCTCACGAGCCGGCCGCCGCCATCGCCTCTTCCAGCGGCACGTACGGGAGCGTCAGCGCGAGGGCGACCGCCGGGTGCGTCACCGCGCCGCGGTAGACGTTCACGCCGTGCGCCAGCGCGGGGTCGCGCCGGACCGCCTCGTTCACGCCGAGCCCGGCGATCGCCAGCGCGTACGGGAGGGTGAGCGTGCTCAGGACCGTCGAGGCCGTGCGCGGGACGGACCCCGGCATGTTGGGGACGGCGTAGTGCACCACGCCCTCCTCGAGGTAGACGGGGTCGTCGTGGTTCGTCGGGTGCGTCGTCTCCACGCACCCCCCCTGGTCCACGGCCACGTCCACGATCACCGAGCCCGGTTGCATGGAGCGCACCATCTCGCGCGTCACAACGATCGGCGCGCGCTGGCCCTCAACGAGCACCGCGCCGATGAGCAGGTCGGCGGTCGGTACGAGGGCCGCGATCACACCGTGACCGGAGATGGCGGTCTCCACGCGGCCCGCGTACAGGTGATCGAGCTCGCGCAGCTGGTCGATGGCGTTCGACACCACGGTCACCCGTGCACCCATCCCGACGGCCAGGCGGACGGCGTTTCGCCCGACGTTCCCCGATCCGACCACGACCACGTGGGCGGGTGCCACGCCCGCGATCCCGCCGAGCAGGATGCCGCGACCCGGGCCCGGCCGCTTCAGGAAGCGCGCGCCCTCCTCCACCGCCAGGCGGCCCGCAACCTCGGACATCGGCGCGAGCAGGGGGAGCGCGCCGTTCGCCAGGCGCACCGTCTCATACCCGATCGCGATGCACTTCGACTCCACGATCGCCCGCGTCACCTCGGGCTCGGCGGCGAGGTGGAGGTACGTGAACACGATCTGGCCCTCGCGCATCAGCGCGTACTCGCTGGGCTGCGGCTCCTTCACCTCGCAGATGAGCTCGGCGCGGGCGTAGACCTCTTCCATGGTGGCCACGATCTCGGCCCCGGAGGCGACATACTCCTCGTCTGGGTAGTGCGCGCCGATGCCGGCGGTGCTCTCCACGAGTACCGTGTGCCCCGCGCGCACGAGGTCCCCCGCGCTCGCGGGGGTGAGTGCGACCCGGAACTCCTCGATCTTGCGCTCGCGAACGGTTCCAACAATCACTGTGGGCGCTCCAGAACATCGCCAACCATGAGCAACTCGCCTGCGGGGGCCTTCGCCGATCCGTTGCCCTGCGCCCGGCCTACGACGATCGTCCCGCCGATGGCGGCGATCTCCGCGCGGCCGTCGACGATCGCCATCACGGTGCCGGGCAACTCGCCGGGGGCGCCGGGCCGCAGTTGCGCCTCGAACAGGCGCACGGGCTCGCCGCGCAGGCTCGCCACCGCGCCGGGCTGCGGATCGCAGCCGCGGATGAGGTTGGAGACCACGCGGCTGTGGTTCATCCAGTCGATCTTCGCGTGCTCCGGACCGCACGGCGCCTCGTAGGTGGCGAGCGCGTGTTGCTGCGGAATGCGCGGCGCCGTCCCCTCGCGCACGAGGCGCGTCGCCTCGACCAGGGCCTCGACGCCCATCGGGTAGAGGTGATCGAAGTACAGCGTGCCGACGCTGTCGGCGGGGTCGATGTCCACCTCGCGCTGGAGCAGGATCGGCCCGGTGTCGATGCCCTCGTCGACTCAGAAGACGGTGAGCCCGGTGCGCTCCGCGCCGGAGATGATCGACCAGTTCATCGGCGTGCGGCCCCGGTGCTGCGGCAGCAGGGACGGGTGGTACTGGATCGCGCCGTGCGTGGCGGCGTCCAGCACGCGGCGCCGCAGGATGTCGGTGACCAGCGAGAGGACCAGCAGGTCCGGCTTGAGCGCGAGGAACTGCTCGAAGGGCCCGTCCTGGCGCAGGGCGGGCGTGTCAATCGCGGGGACGCCGGCGATGCTCGCAGCCTCGAACAGCGGATCGGGTCGCGAGGCCTGGCGCGGCGTGGATACTCCCACCACCTCTTCGCCTGCGGCGCGGAGTGCTTCGAACACGTCCCTGCCGAACGCCGCCTGGCCGAAGAGCACGATGCGCATAGGGACCTTTCGACGAACGGGCGCGGAGCATCAGCGCTGCGCCGATTGCAGTCGTCACACCCCCGCGGCACAGTATAGGAGCGCTTCCGGTCAGGAGCCTCCGCCGGATCGCGCGGCCTCCGCGGCGCGCCACATGTACCACGACCCCACCGATCGGTACGGCGCCCAGCGCCCACCGATCGCCCGCGCCTCGGCGGGCGCCGGCGGCTCGTCGAGGCCGTACGCGATGCCCATGCCGATGCGCACACCGAGATCGCCTGCCGGCAGGACGTCCGGGCGGCCGAGCTGGAACATCAGGAACATGTGCGCGGACCACTCGCCCAGCCCCTTCACCACGGTCAGCCGCCGCACCACCTCGTCATCACGCAGCGCATCGATGCCGGGGAGATCGAGGTCGCCCGCCATCACGTGCGCGGCGAGGTCGCGCATGTACCCGGCCTTCTGCCGCGAGACTCCGGTGCTGCGGAACGCCTCGTCGGTGGTGGCGAGCAGCTCGGTGGGGGTGGGGTAGCGGCCCGCGCCGCCCGCCGGTCCGTCGCCGTAGAGCGCGAGCCACCGCCGCTGGATGGTCCGGGCGGCCGCGCCGGCGAGTTGCTGGAAGAGGATCGTGCGCAGCAGGGACTGGTAGTGATCCATCGCCGGTCGTGGCCGGTAGGGACCGTGCGCGTCGATCAGCCCGGCGAGCACGTCGTCGGCCGTGCGCAGGTGGCGGTAGGCGGCAGCGGCGGAGAAGCGGAGTCGAGGCGTCACGGGGCGTGCTCCCCCTCGGCTGCCGCGGGCCGGTCGGCAGCGGCCTCGACCGATCCGAGAAAGCGATCGACCTCGCGCTGCGAGGTGAGGCGGATGAAGCTGATGTGCGCCCACCGCGGGTCGGACATCGCCGCGGTCATGAGCGTGACGAATCGGTGGCGCGAGCGGATCGAGTAGCCGACCACCGACCGTTCCGGGTCCCAGAGCGCGAGCTGCGGCCAGAAGCGCTCGACGTTTGTGCCCCAGAGCAGCTCCTGCGTCCGCCACCGACGCCACGACCGCAGGAACACGCGCGGGATCGTGACACGCAGCGGCAGGTCCAGCCAGACAATCGTTTCCGCCCGCGGCCAGACCACATCCAGCACACGTCGCGTCTGGTTGCCGCTCACCACCCAGCGATCGCCCTCCGTCGCCCTGCGGATACGGTCCCGGAAGTCCTCGTCGGTCCGCTGGACCCAGCCGGGGAGGAAGAACAGCGCGTCCAGCTCGACGTGAGGCAGGTCGAGGACCGCCGCGAGGCGCAGCCCCACGGTGCTCTTGCCGCTCCCCGACGAGCCCATCACCTGGATGCGACGTGCCACGCGACCGGCCTCCGCCGGTCAGCCTACCGCGCCGTGACGGCACCGTGCGTTATCGCGACGTTCCCTCCACGGTGTCGACGGTGTCGACGAGCACGGTCGCCTCGCCGCGGATCACCTCGGTGCCGTCCTGCTTCGTGACGTTGGTGGCGAGCGTGACCCGGCTGCGGGCGGGGTCGACGGCCGTCACGGTCGCGGTCGCCGTCAACGTGTCGTCGATGTAGACCGGGGCGCGGAACTGGAGGTTCTGCGAGAGGTAGACCATCACCGAGCCCGGTGACAGGGGCGTCAGCCGGGTGGCGATCGCGGCCGAGATCAGCCCCGCGCCGATCAATCCGTGAGCGATCGGCTCCCTGAACCGCGTGCGGGCGGCGTAGGCCGGGTCGGAGTGCAGGGGGTTGGTGTCCCCGCTGACCAGGATGAATGCGTCTACCATCTCGCGGGTGATCTGGCGCTCGAAGGCGACCTGCACCCCCACCCTCACGCCGCGCACACCTTCGGTCACGAGGCCTCCCATCGCTCAGGGGATCGTAGGGTGGGCCCCCGCGCGGGACAAATGGCGCACGATGGTGCACAAATAGTGCAATTACATCGAATAAAATGCAAAAAACGTTGACATACCCCGTGGGCGAGTCCTAACCTCGGAGTCAGAGACACCAGCGCGGGGGGCTCAGCATGGAACGCACACGGGACGAGGTCGTCCGCATCCTGCACGAGCGCGGCGAGCGCTCGGTCGCCGAGCTTGCCGACGAGATCGGCGTCTCCGCCGGGTCCATCCGCCGCCATATGGACCTGATGGTCGCCGACGGGCTGGTCACCTCTCACCTCGTCCGCCAGTCGCGCGGCCGCCCGACCACGCGCTACGCCCTCTCCGAGGCCGGCGAGGAGCGGACCTCCGCCGAGCACTACCAGAAGCTCCTGGGCCGGCTGTCTCCGGCGCTGGCGAACCTGAGCGCCGCCGAGGTGGACGGGCAGGACGGCCGTGCGGTCCTGGACCGGCTGTTCGACCGCGTCGCGGAGTCCGTGGCGCGCGAGCACTCCTCGCAGATCCGCGGCGAGTCGCTGGGCGAGCGGGTGCACGAGGTGACGGTGGCACTCTCCCGCGAGGGCATCCTGCAGGACGTTGAGGACGCGGGGGACTTCTTCCGCCTGCGCAACACGGGCTGCCCGTACCGCACGACGGCGAGCGAGACGCACGCCTGCTGCGCAGCGGACCGCCGGGCGATCGAGCTGCTGCTCGGCGCGCCGGTGGAGCAGATCACAACGGTCGCGGGCGGTGGCAGCACCTGCGAGTACCTGGTGGCGAAGAACGACGACGATCGGCCGGTGGGCGGGAACGGACTGCTGCCGGTGGTCGAAATGAAGGGCACGGCAGCTGCGCGATGAGCGAACCCATCCTCGAGATCAGCGACCTCAGGGTCAGCATCACCGACAAGCCGGACATCCAGATCATCAAGGGCATCGACCTGGTCATCCGGCCGGGCGAGGTGCACACGATCATGGGACCGAACGGCTCCGGGAAGAGCACGCTGTCCAGCGCCATCGCGGGAAGCCCCGTGTACACGGTGGACAGCGGCACGATCCGCTACCGCGGTGAGGACATCACCGCGGTTTCCGCCGATGAGCGCGCACGCCGGGGCATCTTCCTCTCCTTCCAGTACCCGACCGCGATTCCCGGCGTGACCATGGTCAACTTCATGCGCGAGGCGCTGAAGGCGCGCCGCGGCGCGGAGGTCCCGGCACGCGAGTTCCTCGGCGAGCTGCGGGAGACCCTCGCCAAGCTGAAGATGGGCGAGGAGTTCGCGCGGCGCTACGTGAACGACGGCTTCTCGGGCGGCGAGAAGAAGCGCGCCGAGATCCTGCAGATGGGCCTGCTGAAGCCCGACCTCGCGATCCTCGACGAGACGGACTCCGGGCTCGACGTCGACGCCCTGCGCACGGTGTCCGAGGGCGTGAACGCGCTGCGGCGGCCGGAGATGGCGATCCTGCTCATCACGCACTACGAGCGCATCCTGAACTACATCCACCCGGACTTCGTCCACATCCTCGTCGCGGGCCGCATCGTCCGCTCGGGCGACGCGTCGCTCGCGAAGCAAATCGAGGCCGAAGGCTACGACCCGATCCTGAAGGACCTGGGTCTGCTGGAGAAGGCGGCGGCATCATGACCACCACCAACCCGTCCGCCCGCGAGGCGGTCGGCGAGTACAAGTGGGGCTTCCACGACGAAGAGAAGCCGCTCTTCATCGCCGAGAAGGGCCTCAACGAAGAGGTCATCCGCGGCATGTCCGCCATGAAGGGCGAGCCCGCGTGGATGCTCGAGAACCGTCTCGACGCGTACCACACGTTCCTGGAGCTCAAGAACCCCTCGTGGGCGGGCAGCCCCGAACTGCTCGAAGCGATCAACTTCGACGACATCCATTACTACGTCCGCGCCACCGACACCGATTCCACGAGCTGGGACGACGTGCCGGCGTATATCAAGGACACGTTCGACAAGCTCGGCATCCCGGAGGCGGAGCGCCAGTTCCTGGCCGGCGCCGGCGCCCAGTACGACTCCGAGGTGGTCTACCACAACATCCGCGAGGATCTCGCGAAGCAGGGCGTGATCTTCCTCGGCATGGACCAGGCGCTCGCGGAGCACCCGGACATCGTCCAGGAGTACTTCGGGACGATCGTCCCCGCGGGTGACAACCGGTATGCGGCGCTGAACACGGCCGTGTGGTCCGGCGGATCGTTCATCTACGTCCCGAAGGGCGTGAAGGTGGACATCCCGCTGCAGGCCTACTTCCGCATCAACACGGAGAACATGGGCCAGTTCGAGCGGACGCTGATCATCGCCGACGAGGGCAGCCAGGTGCACTACGTGGAGGGCTGCACGGCGCCGATCTACAGCTCCGCGTCGCTGCACTCCGCCGTGGTCGAGATCATCGTCAAGAAGAACGCGCGCGTCCGGTACTCCACGATCCAGAACTGGTCGAACAACGTCTACAACCTCGTCACGAAGCGCGCGTACGCCTACGAGAACGCGATCATGGAGTGGGTGGACGGCAACCTGGGATCCAGGCTCACGATGAAGTACCCGTCCGTCTACCTGATGGAGCCGGGCGCGCATGGCGAGATCCTCTCGCTGGCCTTCGCCGGCGACGGGCAGCACCAGGACGCCGGCGGCAAAGTCGTCCACGTGGCGCCGTACACCTCGAGCGCGATCGTGTCCAAGTCCGTCTCGCGCGGCGGGGGACGCACCTCGTACCGCGGGCTGTTGAAGGTGTACGAGGGCGCGCATCACTCCTCGTCCACGGTGCGCTGCGATGCGTTGCTGCTGGACCAGCACTCGCGCTCCGACACGTACCCGACGATGGAGATCGACGAGGAGCAGGTGAACATCGGCCACGAGGCGTCCGTCTCGAAGCTCGGTGAGGACCAGCTCTTCTACCTCATGTCACGGGGCATCAAGGAAGAGGACGCGGCGAAGATGGTGGTGAACGGGTTCGTGGAGCCGATCGTGAAGGAGCTCCCGATGGAGTACGCGATTGAGCTCAACCGCCTGATCGAGCTCCAGATGGAAGGCTCGGTGGGCTAATGGCGGACACTCCGAACGCCACCACCACTACCACTGCTTCGTCCGACGCGTACGGCGAGGCGGCCGTCGCTGCCGCTGCCGCCGGGCGAGGCGAGCCCGCGTGGCTCGTGCGATCGCGGGAGGAGGCCGCACGCGCCTTCGCCGTGACGCCGATGCCGACGCCCGCGCTGCGCCCGTGGAAGTACACCGACCTGGGCGGCCTCGCCATCGAGTCCTTCGCACCGGACGCGGGCTTCGCCCCGCGCGTGGCGGGCACGGCCCCCGCGGGCGGCTTCGCGGGCACGATCGCGGATGCGCTGCGCGACGCCTCGCGAGCCCCGGCCGTCGAGGCTGCGCTGGGGTCGGTGGTGCCGGGGACCGAGAGCAAGTTCGTCGCCGCCAATGGGGCGCAGTGGACCGGCGGCGCGTTCGTGCACGCCCCGCGCGGCGGGGTGTTCGCGACGCCGGTGACCGTGGACGTGCAGGGCACCGCAGGCGCGATCTTCCCCCGGCTCCTGCTGGTCGCTGAGGCGAACAGCGAGGTCACGGTTATCGTGAAGAATCGCTCCGGCGTGGCTCCGCTGCTGGTCGCGGGTGTCGTGGAGGTCGTCGCCGGGGACGGGGCGCGCGTGCGCCTGCTGCTGGACGGGGACTGGGGCGCCGCAACGAGCGAGTTCTCGACCGTGCGATCGCGCGTCGGTCGCAACGCCGATGTGCAGGTCGCGTCGCTCGCCATCGGCGGGCACCTCCAGAAGCAGCACATCGAGGCCCTGGTCGAGGGCGAGGGCGCGAACTCGCTGATCCGCGGCATCGCGCTCGGCGACGGCGACCAGCACTTCGACTTCGTGACGTTGCAGGACCACATCGGTCCGAAGTCCACATCCGACGTCGAGATCAAGAGCGCGCTCGCGGGGGCCTCGCGGTCGGTGTACTACGGCGTGACGCGCGTGGAGACGACCGCAGGCGGATCGGCCGCGAACCAGGAGAACCGCAACCTGCTGCTCTCCGACCACGCGAAGGCGGACTCCGACCCGGTGCTGGAGATCCTGACCGCGGACGTGATCCGCTGTGGCCACGGCGCCACGGTCGGACCGGTCGACGGCGAGGCGCTGTTCTACCTCCAGAGCCGGGGCCTCGACTACCGCGGGTCGCTCAAGCTCCTCGTCGGCGGCTTCTTCGCCTCCGTCCTCAACGACGCCGCGTTCGCGGCGCTGGCCGAGGATATGCACGAGCGCGTGGAGCGCAAGCTCGCGACCGCAGAGCTGTCGGAATGAGCGAGGAGCGCGTGGCGGTGGCCTCGGACGTCCCGGTGAACGAGGTCCGCGTCGTGGGTTGCAGGGGCCGCTCGCTGGCGCTCAGCAACGTCGATGGCGAGTACTACGCGATCGACAACGTCTGCACGCACGACGGCGGCCCGCTGGGCGAGGGGCGCATCCGGAACGGGCGCGTGATCTGTCCGCGGCATGGCGCCGCCTTCGACGCGAAGACCGGGCGCGTGATCTCGCTCCCGGCGGTGAAGAGCGTGCAGGCATACCCCGTCACCCGGCGGGGTGAGGACCTGTACATCGATTGCGAGACAGCGCAGTGATGGGGGCGGCACGATGACGCTGACCGCACAGCACCAGCCGGACGCGCGCGTGCCGTTGAACGTCACCCGCATCCGCCGCGACTTCCCGATCCTGAAGCGCGAGGTCGCCCCGGGCGTGCCGCTGATCTACCTCGACAACGCCGCCACCAGCCAGAAGCCGGTGCAGGTGATCGCCGAGCTCACGCGGTTCTACCGCGATCACAACGCGAACATCCACCGCGGCGTTCACACCCTGTCGGTGGAAGCGACCGACCTGTACGAGAGCGGGCGCACGAAGATCGCCGCATTCATCGGCGCGGCGGATCCGCGCGAGGTCGTCTTCACGCGCAACACCACGGAATCGATCAACCTCGTGGCACATGCGTGGGCGCGGAAGTTCCTGCACACGGGCGACGAGGTGGTGATCTCCGAGATCGAGCACCACTCCAACATCGTCCCCTGGCAGATGCTGCGCGACGAGCGCGGGATCGTGCTGCGCTACATCCCCATGCTGCCGGACGGCACCCTGGATCTCGACGAGGCGCGCCGGATCATCGGGCCGAAGACGCGGCTGCTGAGCATCACCGCCATGTCGAACGCGCTCGGCAGCATTGTTCCGCTCGATGAGCTCATCCCGCTGGCGAAGGCGCAGGGCGCGACCGTGCTGGTGGACGGGGCGCAGTCCGTGCCGCACCTGCCGGTGAACGTGCAGACGCTGGGCGCGGACTTCCTCGCGTTCTCCGGTCACAAGATGCTGGGGCCCACCGGCATCGGCGTGCTCTGGGGACGGCTGCCGCTGCTGGACGCCATGGACCCGTTCATGGGCGGCGGCGACATGATCTCGACCGTCACCATGGCGCGCTCCACGTGGGCGGACGTCCCCGCGAAGTTCGAGGCAGGGACCCCGAACATCGTCGGCTCGATCGGCCTCGGTGCCGCGGTCGACTACCTCTCGGCGCTCGGCATGGACGAGGTACGCCGGCACGAGACGGAGATCACCGAGTACGCGCTGCGGCGCCTGGCGGAGGTGCCGGGCGTGACGCTCTTCGGCCCGGCCGGCGCGCAGCAGCGCGGGGGCGTCGTGTCGTTCGAACTCGAGGGCGTGCATCCGCACGACGTCGGGCAGGTGCTGGACACGAAGGGTGTCGCCATCCGCACCGGTCACCACTGCGCGCAGCCGGTGATGGCGGCGCTGGACGTCCCCGCCACGGCGCGCGCCTCCTTCTACATCTACAACACCACCGCCGAGGTGGACGCGCTCGCCGCGGCCATCGAGTCTGCTTCCGCGTTCTTCGGGATGGGTGCATGAGCGACGCTCTGCTGGACGACCTGTACCGCGAGATCCTCCTGGATCACTACCGCCAGCCGAGGAACCACGGGGGCATCGACGCCCCCACGTGCTCGGCGGACGGTGCGAACCCGCTGTGCGGCGACCAGGTGCGCATCGACGTGTCGATCGAGCACGGCCGCGTCGCCGACATCTCGTTCTCGGGGCGCGGCTGCTCCATCTCGCAGGCCTCGGCCAGC